>JAGQOZ010000329.1 GCA_020426955.1 Planctomycetales bacterium | reverse complement strand
GTTAGCTCGGTCCAATGATTGTCGAGGTAGTTCAGTGCCTTGCGAAGATCACTCTTCGGCAACACGACTTGTTCGGTGCGGTCGTCGATCGAATCGAGCTCCGTCCGCATGGCGTCCCACACCGGTTTTTGCTTCGATCGTCGATGTGACAACAACGCGTCACCATCGAGCGATTCTTCCTTCGCCTCCGATTCGAAATCATAGAGCTGCCAATACCAATCGAGCCACTTCTTGCGATCGGCCGGATAGTCGGTGGCCTGTTCGAACTTGCGTCGAGCATGCGCATTACACGCCGACGAACGATCGAAGGTGGCCTACGAAATCTACCGCTACCGAAATCAGTTCGGGCGGATTGATGGCGTCCTGGGCCGAAGTGAATTCGGCATGGAAATCGTTCTGGCACTTGCCTATCAAGTGTATTGCGTTGGCTTGTCGATCGACAAAGCCTGCCAAGTGCTGTGCTTCTTCCAGCAACTCGATCTGAAAAAGTCCCAGGCCGACCGATTGCTCAACCACCTTGCCAGAGCGTGGGAAACCGAGTTCGAATCTCTATGCACGATCTTGGCCAACTCGGCGGTGGTCCATTGTGACGAAACATCGTGGAGCATCAATTCGGTGTGGGCGTTCTTGAACAAGCATGTGACCGTCAAGCAGGTCAAGAAATTCACCCTGACGGACGTCATTGCCGAAGTACAGCAGTGGATGATTCGAGGCAAAAGCTGCTTCCAAAAGCAAGCCGCAAAGGCGAAACGCCAAACCCCCAAAGGCATTCTGGACCGACTGATTCTGCAGGCCGACGCTTCACCCTAGCCAACCAGTCAGATCCAAACTCGCTAAAAATAAAGTCCAAACTGCGCTTTACGCTGCGCGCACAGAATGGACAGCTACGCTTGGACTTGGTCGGCGATTTTGGCCCATTCCGCGTCTGGCTGGCCCACTTCAGGGATTCATTCGATTAGAATCATCGGTTTGTCCGAGGTTTTTGGGGCCTTTGAATCCTTTCAGTGTAATGCTTCCTCTAGGTATTTTCGCGTGATGCTGCCGGCTTGATTTGGGCGGCGGGCTCGCTTGTAAATTTCTCGTTTCTGGGAATCGAGTTTCCATGAAGACGGTGGATGATGATCAAGGTCGAATTCCCGTAATTCCCGTCCAGCTAGTTTGGATTATTGTTTGGGCACACAAGCAAGTTGGGTCAGACTTGCTTGGTATTGTTCGTCGATTGCCGAATCGCGATTCTGTGGTTGTTTTTTTGGTTGATGTAGAGTGCGCCGTCAGTGATTTGGCGACCGACGATGGTTGGACGGTTGAGACTGCCGAGGCCGGGCGAGCGATTACTCCGACACATCTATATGTGCTTTCGAAAGACACAACGCTGACGGTCCGAGACGGTGTGTTTTGTTCACAAGAGCATCGTCCGTCAAATAGACACAGCAGTGCTTGGTTTTCCGAAGCGTTGCTCGATCCTCAGACGCAAGTTGTTGGCGTGACGCTGGGTGACGTAGGTGGTGACCAAGTAGTCGGAATTCGCGCGATTCGCGATGCGGGTGGTCTGACGGTGGCGGAGAATTCTACTTCGTTTCAAGAATCGTTAGCTGCGGCGTTGGTGGATCACATTGCTTCATTCGCCGAAATTCCTGGATTGTTAGCCAGCTATGTTGAATACTTTTTTGGCGCCGAAGTGAACCGCCAAGATCAAGCGGATTCGATTCGCGATGCGATTCCTGATGTAGCAGACATCCTGAAGGAAAATTCCGGACATGACTTTCGACATTATAAGACCAGCACGCTTGTGCGGCGCATTAGGCGTCGTATGCAGGTTCGCCGCTGTGTTGACATGGAAACCTACTTGCGCGAATTGCATGCGGATGACACGGAACGGAATCGACTGTTTCGAGACTTGTTGATTGGCGTGACGTCTTTTTTTCGCGATGCTGATGCGTTCGAATCATTGGTCCGTCACGTTTTGAGCGAACTGTTTGCTCCGGATCGCAGTGAACCGGTACGCATCTGGGTTCCGGGTTGTGCTACTGGCGAAGAAGCGTATTCGCTGGCCATGTTGTGTGACGAACAACGCCGTGCTTGTGGCTGTTCCTGTGAAATTCAGATTTTTGCCACGGACATTGACGCCAAAGCATTGCATGTCGCTCGGCAAGGAGTTTATTCCAATGCAGTGGCTGACGTGGTAACCCGTGATCGGTTAGAGCGGTACTTTTTCAAACGCTCCGGACGATATCATGTACAGAAGGAAATTCGCGAATTGTGTCTGTTTTCGCTGCACAATCTGATCAATGATCCGCCGTTTTCCAAGCTGGATCTGATTTCGTGTCGCAATCTTCTGATCTACTTGGGGCCACATCTGCAAAAGAAGTTGATTCCGTTGTTCCACTATGCATTGCGTCCGGGTGGATATCTGTTCTTAGGGCCATCTGAGAATCTAGTCTCGCATCGCGAACTTTTTCGTGACGTGGACGTGAAGCATCGCATTTCCCAGCGTCGCCGAGTGGCCGATTCGACGGTGGTCATGTCCGCGTCGGGATGGACCGCAGATGGCGCGGTCAATATAGGTTCGGAACAATCGAAAATTGATCTCAACCAACTTGGGCAACGCATAATTTTGGATGAATTTTCACCTGAGTGGGTCATTGTGGATGAAGATGGCCAAATCCATGCGTTGTCGGAACGAGCTTCCGAATTCTTGCAGTTGATTGGTGGTCGATTCCAAAACAGCATTGTGAAGCTGACCAAGCAGGGTTTGCGAAGTGGGGTGCGAACCGCGCTGCGTGAAGCAATCAAGCAGCGGCGGCGAGTGGAACATGACGATTTGTCTTTGCCGGAAAATGATCAAGTGCAGCGGGTGCGATTGACCATCCAACCGATGCCTCGTCTGGGCGAAGAATCTGGTTTGTTTATGGTAGTGTTCCAGCGGTTGGGATTTCGCCTGCATGGAGAAGATCTGGGCGATCAAGTTTCGTCCGAAAATGCTGAGTCACTGATACAGCAATTGGAGCGTGAACTCCAAGCCGCTCGAGAAGATCTGGATCGAAGCGTACAGGATTTGGAGGCGACCAACGAAGAGCTCAAATCTTCCAACGAAGAACTTTTGTCCATGAATGAAGAGCTGCAATCGGCCAACGAAGAATTGGAAGCATCTAAGGAAGAAGTCCATTCTGCCAACCTGGCATTGCGAGAAGCAAAAGTGGACTTAGAAAATCTGATCGACAGCACGGGAATCGCGACCCTGTTCTTAGACCAACAATGGAATGTGAAAAGCTTCACTCCAGCGGCTTGCCAGATCTATAACTTGATTCCTACGGATGTAGGACGCCCTATTTGGCATATCACGCATCAGGCGGTCGAGATGCCTGCGTATCCGGAATTAGATCAGCTGCCGAACGTAGCAAAGGTGATTATCCAAACACACGACGGCCGTTTCTTTGATCGCCGAATTCACCCCTATCTGTCTGATTCGTCAACGCAGGGAATGGTTGTGACGTTTACCGAAGTGACGGAAGTTCGTGAAAACGAACAACGCTTCCGAGCGACCTTTGAAAATGCCGCGGTCGGAATTGCCCATGTCGGATTAGACGGTAGTTGGAATCATATCAACGACCGTTTGTGCGAAATATTAGGGTACGAACGAAGCGAATTGATGCAGCTTACGTTTCAAGATGTCACGCATTCGGAAGATTTGGAACGCGATCTGAACCTAGTGCGCCAAATCATGGACGGGGAATGTGAAAAATATTCAATGGAAAAACGCTATGTTCGTAAAAATGGCGAAATTGTGTGGGTCAACCTAACGGTCAGCCTGGTTCGAGACACCAACCGGAACCCTTTGTATTTCATTTCGGTGGTGCAAGATATTTCGGAACGCAGACGAGCGGAACAGCGGTTGCTGGAAAGCGAAGGGCGACTGCGTTCGGCCATGGAGATTGCCGGAATGGGCATGATGACGGTGGACTACCAAGCGGGAACCGCAACGCCGGACACGATTGCTGCGTCCCAATTTGGTTTGGTAGCGGACGAACCTGTCGATCGGTCTGTCGTACACACTCGATTCCATCCGGACGAGCGTTCTGATTTGATGCGAGATATCGAACTGTTGTTGTCGAACCACAGCGAAGGCACCATCAACCTTCAGCATCGAGTGATTCGACCGGATGGCGGCGTTCGCTGGCTACGCGTACACAAGGAAATTGACTTTTGTCCGCAGACCGGTGCGCCTTTGCGAGCGTTAGTGGCGTCGATCGATGTGACTGACCAAAAAGAATCGGAACGACAGCTTCGTGAAAGCGAATACTTTAACCGTACGGTTTTGGAAAATAGTCCAGACTGTTTTCATGTCATGGACGTGGACGGCACACTAAGAATGATGAACGAAAGTGGCTGTTCGCTCATGGAGATTGATGATTTTGACCAAATCCAAGGCCGTCCATGGCGGACGCTTTGGCCCAAGGAAAGCCAGTCTCACATTGATCACGCCATTCACGCGGCTCAGGACGGCGATACCGCTCAGTTTCAAGCCTATTGTCCCACAGCCATGGGCACGCCTAAGTGGTGGGACGTGGTGGTGGCACCGGTTTTGGACGTGAACAAACAAGTGCGTCAAATTGTTGCGATTGCGCGAGACATCACGGAAGCACGTATGGCCGAACAAGCTTTGCAAGAAAGCGCCGACCGATTTCGCGCCGCCATCGAAGTCGCTCGGTTAGGCACCATTGTGATTGACTATGAATCCGACACCGCTACGCCCGATACAATGGCCGCCGAACTGTTCGGATTGGAGGCGAACAAACCGGTCAGCCGTTCCTTTATTCATCGTCGCTTTCACCCGGCCGATCAAGAAACAATTTCGGCTTTGATCGAAGGTTCGTTAGCAATGCACGAAGACACTGCGTTTAGCAGCGAACAGCGGGTGGTCTTGCCGGACGGAGGAATGCGCTGGCTGAATATTCGCAAGCGAGTACAGGTGGATCCAGAAACGGGCCAGCCTGTGCGAGGACTAATGGCCGTGGTAGATGTGACACATCAAAAGGAGGCTGAGCGATCACTACTGCAAAATGAAGCACGTCTGCGGCATACGCTAAACGCCGCACAAGCTGGCACGTGGGATTGGTATTTGAATACAGGCGAAATGATCTGGTCTCAAGAGACGTACAATTTGTTCGGCCTGGAGCCGGATGCTGATGCGGCGGCACCCAAGTGGCGAGATCGCGTGCATCCAGATGATCGTGCCAAAGTAGACGAATCGATTTTGGAATCGTTGCGCGAACGACAGTCTGAATGGAATATGGAGTTTCGGATCTTGCATCCCGAAAAGGGAATTCGCTGGTTGATGGGACTCGGACGCATTGAATACTCGAAAGCGGGCACGCCGATTCGCATGGCCGGGATCAATCTGGATATCACAGACCGAAAGGACTTTGAGTCTTCGCTTGAACGAGCGAGAAAAGTGGCAGAAGCCGCCAGCCGTTCTCGAGGAGAATTCTTGGCCAACATGAGCCATGAAATTCGTACGCCCATGACGGCTATCTTGGGGCACGCAGACATCTTGTCTAGCCACATCAAAGATCCGGACAATCTGCAGACTGTGGATACCATTCGCCGCAATGGTCGCTACTTGCTGGAAATCATCAACGATATTCTGGATCTTTCCAAGATTGATGCCGGGAAATTAGAAATTGAACGTGAGCGAGTGCGGCCGGACATCTTGTTGAATGACATTCGCTCGTTGATGGATGTTCGAGCCCAAGAGAAGAATCTGCCACTGACGTTTGAAGTGCAAGGTCAGTTGCCTGTGGTGATAGAGACAGACGCGGTTCGCCTGCGTCAGATTCTGTTGAACCTGATAGGCAATGCCATCAAGTTTACTGACGAAGGATCGGTCCAAGTCCTTGTGCAGTACGAAGGTGGTTCTAACCAGATGCGATTTGACATCTCCGACACGGGAATTGGTATCTCCGAATTCGATTTCGCTCGCTTGTTCCAGCCATTCAGCCAAGCGGACACGTCCAATACACGAGCGTTCGGCGGGACCGGACTGGGCTTGGCAATCAGTCGACGACTAGCAAAGGCCTTGGGTGGCGACATTTCTGTTAAAAGCCAGCTAGGCGTAGGCAGCACCTTTTCCGTCTCCGTCAACTGTGGAAGCATAAGCGACGTGCAATTGGTGCATTCAAATCTGGAATTGGAAAAGGTTGACAAAGAATTGTCACTGGAAACAAGAATTGATGGTTGCGTATTGATTGTGGATGATCGTCGAGACATTCGCTATTTGGCTCAGCACTTTGTGGAGAAGGCCGGAGGCACAGTCCTTAACGCGTGCCACGGACAAGAAGCGGTAGACATCATTGCACAGCGAACACATGAAATTGACTTAGTGTTGATGGATATGCAAATGCCGGTTATGGACGGATACCAAGCAACGTCGCTGTTGCGTAAGTCCGGCTTTGATAAGCCAATTATCGCCCTCACGGCCAATGCGATGAAAGAGGATCGAGACAAATGTTTGGCCGCCGGATGCAATGACTATACCACCAAGCCGTTGCGAGGGGCGGATTTAGTGCACGTGGTGGCCGACAATATTCGTAAGTATCGAACGGGCAAGAACGAATCGTAATTGATAGTCGATGGACGCGGCGAATTCACTGTCTCCGCTATCTGTTTGCGAATGCAGATGCAGATCTGGGGGACAATCTTACTGATTCCTCGGACTGTTCCAAATAGTCTTTGATGTATACCTCGCGAATGAAGATCAGTGCTGCCGCCAGTAGCGGTGTGGCTACCATTACGCCCAGAAAACCTGACATCACGCCCATCAACAATTGCGACATCAGTAACAGCGGAGGAGGTACCGGAGTTTGATGTTGCTGGATGAGCGGAGTAATCACGTTGCTTTCCAGTAGTTGCAAAACCGCGTACAACGCAACAACCCAGGCCACTGTGGCCATGCCCTGTGACATGGCCATTAACATGGACAGTACTAACGCAATAACCGCGCCGACGTTGGGAATAAAAGTGAGCAGTCCAGTCAAAACACCCAAAACCGGAGCCAGCGGTACGCCTAACAGCCACAGCATGA
>JAGQOZ010000032.1:2630-21870 GCA_020426955.1 Planctomycetales bacterium | reverse complement strand
AGAGCCCAAAGCGTTTGATGGGGAAGATTTCGCTGCTGTACAAAGAAATCAGTCCCAGCGCCGTGGTAAACGCGGCCAAGGTACACGGCTTCCAGCCCAGCTTGATCGCTCGCTCGGTGGCTCCCTTCATGCCTTGTTCTTCCACCGTTTCGCGATAGTAGTTCACGATATGAACCGCACCGGAAAGCCCCAAAACGTAGACCAGCGACGGCATGGACATCATCACCGCATCAATGGAACTGTGGCTCCAGTAGATCAACGAAACGCTGGTCACGGCACTCAGACCACCAACAAAGAAGACCATGATGGTGACCTTGACACTGCGGAACGAAAGCCACGAAAGTCCAAGCCCCACCAACACCGATAGTCCGACCAAGCGAACTAAAGTGATTTGGCCTTCTTCATCAATGGCGACATTATCCACCGATGGTCCGCCCATCTTAATGACCGGCGGATCGGGAACAGGTTTGTCAGGTAAGAAGCGGTCAATAAACGGCGGGATCAAAGAGGGCTTGGCAGGCCCGCTAATTCCGGACTCTTCGGCCAGGGTTACCAATACGCCACGAGGCTTCCCCAACATGCCTCGGCCTAATGTTCGCCGCAAATCAGCTTTGGCCGCTTCGGTCAACGTGACGACGACACACGTCTGTTTACCGTTTGGTCCAAACAGATAACCGGACAAACGTTTCTTGGCGGTTTCAATGTCACCTTCCAGTGATCCACCTGCTGCCGTGAGATTGCTCAAGATGCCCGGACCGGTTACTACGCTCTTGAATAAACGCGCGTTCAAACGCTCGGGGTTGGCATAGTACCACGGTCCGTCAACCGGACCTAAATCCTTGACCAGCGTGCCGGGGATGTCGTGCTTGTTCTGGAACTTGTCCAGCAAGCTGAAGATGGGCTGCAAGATGGAATTGCCGCCAGACCACTCGTACAATTTGCCATCGGGCGTGATGAAGTACCATTTGTCTTCAAAGCCCATCAACCATTTTTCGTCTTGCTCGGCCCAATCATGATGGTCATCTTCCGGATGAAACAATCCATACTGATTTCCGACAAACTCTTCTTCCGGCGGCAGGTCGCTGGGATGTAACTGCCGAGCATACAAGCCAGTGACGGGCGAAACGAAGTCGCTGCGAACAACATTGGTTTGCCAACGAGGATATAATTCGGGCGGCAGCTCTAACGACGACAACTCCGTGTCATTCGCTTCATCCGATATCAATTCCGCAAAGTAGTCTCGCTTGTTCTGCAGCGACGGCGGAATTTCCGGAAAGAACTTGTCGACGAAAGTTTTGAAAATTTCGTCGTCCGCTGTTCCTTCGCATCCTTCCCAGCTGACGGCAACAAATTGTTCGCCCAGGAAGTGTTCCCGGAACCAATCCAGTTCTGCCGTTTCTTGAAAGTCTGACGGCAACCAATCTTTAACGTCGTTCTTGATTCCCTGCACCGCCAATCGTGCTCCGCGCAGGGCGAACGGCGTCAGGAAAAAGACGATCATCAAGATCCGAAGTGCGTTACGAGCGAAGAAGGTGTTCTTCATGCGATACCGCAGTTGAATGTCGCGACAAGTGTTGAAGTGAATCAGGGCCTGCGAACGCTGGGAAGCGACATCTTCCGAGCTCGCTGCAAATCCGCTACGCCATAACCATTTACCGCGAATTTTGCCAACACGCTAGGATAGTGAAGTTATCGTGACACGTCTATGGTCGGCGTTGCTTCCGGCCTGCCACGCCCTGAAATACGGTGTATTAACTGTTAAGATAATTCGACTAGGAAAGATTGAGGTGCAACTGGCTTGTCGTTCTTGTGAATGTGCGTCGAGTTTATGAACATAAAATTGGTTGCACAAACAGGATTGCAACGGTGTAACCTCCCGAGAAAGGGGTTAGGCTTGGGAATTCCGAACCACGTAAGCGCCGTCGTCAAATCGAATGCGATTAAACCTTTTCACTGGTTCCTGCGGATCGAATGAGCACCATGAATGTACCTTTCGTGACGTTTGTGACACGGCGTGATGATCAGACGCTGGACCCTGATTCATTTCCGGGTTGCCTTCCATTTGCGAGTGACTTGCATTTGGATTTTGATTCGCCGGTAACGTTTTTCGTCGGAGAAAATGGGTCTGGAAAATCGACCTTACTGGAAGCGATGGCCGTGCTGGCTCGATTGCCCATTTCCGGAGGCAGCCAGAACGAACTGGACGCGAAGTTTGCCTTCGAAGAACAAAGTGAATTGGCCAATGCGTTGCGAATGGCATTCATTCGACAACCGAAAGATCGGTTTTTCTTTCGCGCGGAAACGCAAGCTCAGTTCGCGTCGCACCTTGACGATGTCGGCGCTTCGCGCTATGGCACCAAGTCGTTGCACCACATGTCGCATGGTGAGGCATTTTTGGCAATCATGAACCTTCGCTTCGAACACGGTTTATTCCTAATGGACGAACCAGAATCGGCTTTGTCTCCGCAACGGCAACTTACGCTTTTAGCTCTCATGCACAAACTGGTTCGCAGCGGCCAATCACAATTCTTTGTTGCCACGCATTCGCCGATTCTTCTGACCTACCCCGGCGCAACGATCATCTCGTTCGACTTTGGCCTCTTGGAACGAATTAAGCTGGAAGAGACAAGCCATTACCAGATTACTCGAGATCTACTGAACAACCCGGAGATGTATTGGCGTCACCTTGCTGCAGAATAACAATACCAAGGACCGATATTCTTGTAGGTTTTGCGGGATTTCATGTCGAACCGTGAACAACGTGATACGGACGACGGCCCGTATTCGGCTAACGCGAATCGAAATCTACGATTTACCGCCGAGACTTACGCTGCACCACTTTCAAGAAAACTTCTTCGAACCGATCAGCCTGCCGGTCCATGTGATAGTGCGACACAATATGCTGTTGACCTCGTTGCCCCATGGCTTTGGCTTCGTCCGGATTCGCCTTTAAATGTCGAACGGCATCGGCCAATGATTGTTCATTGCCGGGCTGCACAAAGATGCCGGCATTGGCTTCGTCCACTACTTTTCGAATCGCACCGTCGATTCCCAGCAACACGGGCTTGCCGGCTGTCATGTAATCAAAGACTTTGTTGGGAAACGGCGTTTTGAACTGAGGAATATCCAGCAACGTGGCTACGCACGCATCCGACGCGGCCAACACGTTTTTCATTTGGTCTTTAGGGAAGAATCCGCCAAACGTGATGTTCGTCAGATTCAAGGCTTTGGCTTCCGCTTCCAATTTGGTTCGCTCCTTGCCATCGCCGGCCAGCAAGAAGTGGATGTCCGGATCGTCCTGCACTAAATTTGCGGCGCGAACAATAGTGCTTAGGTCGTTGGCCATGCCCAATGCGCCGGAATAAGTAACCACGAATTTTCCGTCCAGCCGGAAACGCCGCCGAATTTCATTCGCACCTTCGTCTGGTTCGAACATTTCCGGATCGACTCCGTTCACAATCGTCGTCACGTCATCCGCTTGGCGACCATGGTCAATCAAGTAATCCTTGTACGCGGGCGAATTGACAATCAAGTGCTTGGCTGCGTGGTTGAAGAATTGTTCCACCGTCCGAGCAATCCAAATCAACACCGGGTTCTTCAACACGCCCATGCCAATGGCAAATTCGGGCCACAGATCCAAGACTTCCAGCACAAAAGGAGCGCGACGCATCTTGGCAATCAGCCACGTTGGCGGCAATTGAAAAACGGGCGGCGTGGTACCAAACACTACGTCGGCCGGACCACTACGCAACGCCGTCCACCAGGCGGCCGGCAAGTAGCTGACATACGAGATCGCTCGCCAAGCAATACTCTTCTGCACCGTCGGCAACGCCCACGCACGCTTAATGACCACGCCTTTGTAGGTTTCTTGACGAGGAGCCTTGATCTGAGTCCCGGTCAGATAGTCAACCGTGCTGGCCACCACGGTGACTTCATGCCCTTTGGCCACCAACCGAGTTGCCACGTCCAGATGCCGAGTGCCGCCGGGATGGCGATGGTCCACAAAGTTTTGGTGAATGATCAGAATTCGCATGCCGCGCCGTGTCTTTGGAACAAGGATTCAATTCGAAGGGAAACCGGCTATCATGGCGCGAGCGTCACGGGTTCGACAAGTCCTCTGCTTTCCATATACACCGAATTCGCTCGAATCCGCCGCACAAAATCATATAGATGCAGCACGCCGGCCGTTCGATACGGAGGCTGAAGTGCTATCGCTGGCAACGAACGACGCGAATGTCGATTTGTGCCATTTGGTAGCGAATTTTCCAAATCGGCAAATGTGAGAAGGACAGGATCGCCCTTGTTTACAAACTTTGCAGTTCGCTGAGGTCTTGTAAGCGGCGGATTTTGAATATTTGTCGGCCAATCCTCTGACCAATCTTTCGTCTTAGGGCAATGTGACTGCGAACGATTCCGCCCGCCCCGATTTGCTGAAACCGCAGCGAACCACGATTTGCGAACCAACCTCACCGGGATTATCCACAAAGCGCTGTGCTTCGGTTCCGGAACGAACTGAGTTGGCTGCGGCTTTGGCCCAATTCGTAGCCGCCGTCTTGGAAGGCCAGGACGAGATAGGATGAATTGAATTCGCCTGCGTGAACCGAGCGGCGAAAATACAGTCTCGCATTACGGTTTCCCACGACTCGAATCGCCGTTGTGACTTCTTCCAAAATTCATTATGCAAGGATTGATTGGTGCCATAGAATGCAAGCAGTGTGATCAAATTCCTTGATCGATATGTGATAAAGGGAAGCTCGAATCATGAAACGTCATCGTAAGAACTGCAGTGTGTGCTTGGTCGGAGTCATTTTGGTTTGCTGGATGCCCAATTCTGTTTGTGCGCAGACGAGCGACTATCGGGGAGTTAATTTACGCCTGGACGAAATTGGGTTTTCTCTTTGGTTTGACGAAGATAGTCTGCCTGATTCGGCGACAAATCCTCCGAATCTGACCACGCTCTCGATCGAAGCGTATCGAAACTATTTTTCAGGGAATCGACCTGAACAGTTAACTTCCTGGTTTGACGTATTTAATTCGCATAAGTTGTTCCACATGGCGCCCTATGGTTTTGCGACACTGGACTTTGGGCCAGTCATTTCGCCCGAAGTGGATATCAATCAATTGGCGTCGGAGCTGTGCGTCACCGGAACGTTCTTGGGCGGCGGGTTTGTTGGCGACGTGTACTTGAACGGAGTGTTAACGACGGGGTGTGTCTATTCTCACTCGCCTGGCATCACCGATCCAACCATTCCACAACTGCCGCATACCGACGATTCAGTGGAACGTCCCGAAACCACCGATTCGGTCTACGAATTCATTTCATATGACCCCGCTTCTGGAACGCTAAGCGTGACGGCCAGTTATCAGTTGATGTCGATTCTGGATATTACATCGAATCAGGGACTCTTCACGACGCAGCGGCCCGACTTGCTGAGCGGTTCACTGGATCAATTCACAGAGTACAAACTTACCTATGAACGAGGTTTCGGGATTGGCACCACAGAATTTGTTGGTGTGTTACCAGCCAACCTGCCGGAAGCATTGGTGCGACGAGACCTCTGTGTGACAGGTGCGAGAATTGTATCTGGGCCGCTCGGTATTCGGTGGGACAACGATCCGTTAAAGCCGATTCTGGGATGTTTGTACCAACGGGCGGATTCGGAAAACATTGTTAGCCTTGCGTACGATGAGAACGGAAATATTTTCGGCGAATCATTGGGAACGGCCATCGAATGGCTTTCGCTGCAACCGTTGTACGCACCATCGGATCTGAATCAAAGCCGTCTGAGCCTCGTGGCCGATTCGTCGAATGGCATATCGGAGTTCTTCTTGCAGAACCGCAGCGACCTCTTTCGTTTCGGTTCGGACACGCTATGTTTTGCCGGTGCGATGGTGAACGGCAAGACAATCGACAGCGTCTTCATCAACGGACGAATTCCGTTACTGGCATGCTCGGCTGAAATCGATTCGCCAGACGTTCCGGAACCTAGTGTATCCCTAATCGGACTAGCACTGTGTTGCTTCATCGTCGCTCGTAATACTAACGCATCCAAAATACACCTTCCAGAACGGCCGTGAACGCACTTTAGACCGAAGCGGGATTCGTCACCTGGTCCACTATTTTTTTGAAGTAAGCGAACCCAACTACGCAGCTATGCGTGGTTTCTTCGATAGCGAATGACCGGTATAGTGTTGTGAACGGAACGATCGATGAAAACAAAAGGTTTGCACAAGGACCAAGACCGATGGTGAAGACCAATAGTACCATGCTTTCGTTGGGAACAACGGCTCCCGATTTTTCGCTGACCAATGTGGATGGGACGACCGTTTCGCTAGGCGATCTGCAAGGCGCGCCAGCGCTGTTGGTCATTTTCATGTGCAATCATTGTCCGTACGTGATTCATGTCGCCCCGGCTTTGGCTCAGCTGGCCGCAGAATACCAGGCCAAGGGAGTGGCGGTGGTGGGAATCAGTTCCAATGACGTTTCCAAATATCCGCAAGATTCGCCCGAACAAATGGTGCATGAAGCGGAAAGCCGAGGTTACACGTTTCCGTATTTGTTCGACGAAGATCAGTCGGTGGCCAAGGCGTATCGTGCCGCTTGTACACCCGACTTTTTTGTCTTTGACAAAGATCAGAAGCTGGTTTATCGAGGCCAGATGGATGGTAGTCGCCCCGGTTCGGACATTCCGGTAACGGGAACCGATTTACGGGCGGCCTTGGATGCCGTGCTCGCCGGCCAGGCGGTTTCAGAAAATCAGCGTCCCAGTTTGGGCTGCAATATCAAATGGGCCGAAGGACAGGAACCAGAATACTTCAATCCGGACGGCGTGCAGGCGTAGCGTCAACGTCATTCGGTCCCGGGAATCACTCGTCCTTTGGTTTCGTCGCTAGCTGTGCGAACTGCGGTCTTTGCTATCACGGCAAGACCGTTTCTAAATTTGACTGACCGGATGGCCCTGCGTCAGCCGAATTACCAGTAGGACCGGAAAGGTCTATCGGCAAGCAGTATCTAAGCCTGGGGGGGCCAATGACACTTCGACACTGGAATGGTGGTTCTGTGATTGCGCATCGGCAGCGGCTTATGGCCATGGTAATCGCAATTCTTAGCGTGGGTGTTGCGGGACCAATCCAAGCGGAAGCGATTGTGGCCAAGGCGGATACCAGTCGAGCGGCCAAGGAGGCAGCGATTCAGGACATTCCGTTCGCGTCGCTCACGCCGGAAGCTCAGCAAAAAATCCAAGCCGTGGTTTCCAAGCCCAGCATGTTTCGTCGCATGCCGGTGAACGTCATTGATTGTGACCCAGAACTGTATCGCTTTTTGATTCGCAACCCGGAAGTTGTGGTCAACATCTGGCAGTTGATGGGCATCACCAAAGTATCTACGGTTCGAACTGGTCCCTATACATTGGACGCCAGCGACGGCATGGGGACGGACAGCAAAGTGGAGCTGGTCTTTGGCAACAATGACACGCATCTGATCTATTGCGACGGTATGTACGAAGGACCGTTGTTTCGCAAGCCGTTGCAGGGCAAATGCGTGTTGCTGCTGAAGTCCGGATATGTCCAACGCGAAGATGGACGTTGGCATATCACAAGTCGCCTGGACGTTTTTGTCGAAGTGGAAAACGTGGCCGTGGATGTGCTCGCTAAGACACTGCATCCGCTGCTGGGTAAATCGGCGGATACCAATTTCCAAGAGTCCATCAAATTCTTGGAACGCATTTCACGAACGGCCGAAGCCAATGATGACGGTATGGATCATTTGGCAGGACGGCTAGACGTCCAACCCGACATCAAGAGCCAATTCAGTCAGATTACGCAAAAGGTTTTTGACCAAGGCCAAGAACGACTCGCTCGGCAAACCGTGCCAGTTGACGCGACCGTGCCAACCGTGGTTCAGCAACGATAGAACGAAATTGCTAGACGTTTCTACAGACCCGGCTGCGAAGTTTTGAAGTTGCGCTTGTTCCTAGCCCGACACGTAAGTGAGGGAAAACGGAGTGTTTCACTGGTCCCTCGCTAACGCGTCGGGCTAAGATATTCCTCCGGAAAACGCGAATTCGCAACTTCAAAACTGACGCTTCGGGCTAGGAAATTCCGCTGGAGAACGCGAGTGCGCAACTTCAAAACGGCGAAGCGGTGTCTCGATCCCGTTGCTCACTATCGTGTCTATTGTCTTGCGGCTACGGACGATGTCGCAAGTAGTCGCGGAAAACCAGCGGTAACTGCCGACCGTAGTTTTTCCAGTCTTCGGCTTCCGGATGTTTTTGCAATCCCGCGATCCAGTGGCAATTGAATTCGTGCACTGTGGCGTCGATTCCGAACCGTTCTAGCCAACCGTCTCCCAACGTTCCTGAATTGCGAAACGACGCTTCGGTGCTCCCTTCCGTGAACCACGTGTAACGACGCAGCAGCGATTCCAGTAAACGCATTCGCTGGACGTGTTGTTCCAGGTTCGGGACTGGCGGACGACTAATGTGCAGTTTGCCGCTGCCGTCGTTGTGCAGTTCCATTGCTAGGTCGGGTTTGCGGCCGGCAGCAATTTCTTGTTTCAACCATTGTTCCAAAGCCGCGTTTTCTGGGCACAAGGCTGCATCGGTCGGCTTGTCCCAATTTCGATTCAAATCCTTCCCCAATGAATTAAATCGCGTTCGGCCTCGCGCCACTCCGTCCTTGTTGGCCATGGGCAAGATGGATACGCAGCATTGTTCAAGAAACTCGACTGACACCGCATCGTCACTCAGCAATCGTTCTACCAATCCTTCCACTACCCAGTTGCCGCCTGCTTCCCAAGGATGCGCGCGAGCTCGCAAGAAAACATGATTCGCGGCGTTCGGTTTTCCGATGCGAACAATCTCGAGCGGGCGGTTTTCGACGGTTCGGCCAATTTCTTGGATGGCGACGCGCCTGTCCGATCGAATTCGCTGCAGCATTTTATCCAGATCGCTCACCCGGTAAGGCTGGATTCTGGCGACGAATACCGAATCACTTTCCAGTGTCACTTCCAAACCTGCTCGGCCGTCATCCGTGGTAAACATGCCGATCGTTTTCCAAGTTTTACCGTCGTGAGAAATGGCGGCGGCTTTTAATTCCTTGGCCACGGACGCCTTTTTGCCATTCCAAACATTTTCAAGATTGTTGAATTCGATGCGAATAACCGACCCGGGCTTGGCATGCACGCGAAAATGAAAATGCCCTGCAGCGCGATTCGGCGAATAGCGTTCGTGATCGTACAGCAAATGGACTTGAATCGTGCGGTTCGAATCAAATTCGTACCATACGGGCGATGCGTTTTCAAAACTGGTATCGATATAATCAACGGTTCGTACGGGATCGGCGGGCTGAGACGGAGTCTGACCGATCGCATTCCAAAATAGACTCAAGCTAACGCAAATGCTTGGCCACAAATGTCGAAGATTCATAGGACGGCTCGTACATAGGTGATGGCTGACGAAACGTTCGTAGCCCGACGCGTAGGTTTTGAAGTTGCGAGTTTTCATAGCCCGAAACGTAAGTGAGGGGAAATTGAGTGCTCTTGCAGTCCCTTGCGGACGCTTCGGGCTAGGATTTTGCGATAGGATTTCCATGAGTTTAGTATACGAGAACAAGCTCGACGCTCGCCTTCCCTTTGCCCATTTGAATTTGTGTCGCAATCCGTTTGGCGAGATCACTCGGGAAGAACAAGCGGCTTTGGCCCAGGTGCAGTTAGAAGCTGTTTTGCTTGAGTTGCTGGATACCAATGTAGTGGTGCAGTTTGTGGGCGAAAAGGGTTACGGCAAGACCACGCATTTGTTGGCCATTCAAGCGGCCGTTTCTGGTGCAACGTATACGCATATCCCGGAAGGTCAAACGGCCACAATTATCGCGGGCCGCCCCACGCTGATTGATGAAGCGCAACGTATGACATGGTGGCAACGCTGGTATTTTTTTCGCCGTCCTGCGCCGTTGGTGTTGGGCACGCACTTTGATTATCAGCGAAGCTTGGAAAGACTGGGGCGGCGAGTGATCACGGTGCAGGTTGGCCAAGAAACGTCGGTGCAGCACATTCACCATATTTTGAATCAGCGTATCGAATGGGTGCGGCGTCAATCGGGGCCGGTACCGCAAATTCGCCTGGAAACAGTGCAGCGTTTGATGCAACAATTTGGTCCTGATATTCGTTCGATCCAACAAGCCTTGTACGAACAATTTCAATCTCTGCAGGAGATCTGCCATGTCTAAGTGCGATGTTCGAATTGTGTTCGATAAGCCAGACCGGACCTATCACGGCGGAGAAACGGTTTCCGGGAAAGTCCTGGTGTCCGTCAATCAGAACGTGAACGCCAAGGGGATTCGGCTCACCTATCAGTGGCGAACGCATGGACGAGGCAATCGCGCTACCGGCGACAAACAAGTTCTGATGCTGAGCGAAGCGAGCCAGCTGACCACGGGTGACGATTTGGTGTTGCCATTTCAATTTACGGCCGATGAATTTCCGTTTACCTATCGAGGCCACTATTTGAACATCGACCATTATGTCAAAGCGGATGTTGATGTAGCGTGGGCATTCAATCCCAAGTCAGAACAAGAAATCATTGTGCTTCCGGGGAAACGGCCAGCGGTTTTTCCTGCGTCGCGAACCGAAGTACGTCTGAAAGAGAAACCGACCAAATCGAACGTTGGCGGGGCGATTGGGATCACGATTGTTGGGATTGTCCTTTTGGTCTTTTCGTTTGTGTTTATCTTTCTGTTACCGTTTGTGTTGCTGGGATTCGTAATCTACTTCATTCGCAAACAGATGCTGGCCGCCAAAATTCGCGAAGCAAAATTCACGGTTCCGCATTTGGTGGTGGCGCCTAACGAACCGTGGTCGTTCGAATTTGAATTTGTACCGAAATCAAGTTTCTCTGTGAACGAAATCACCATGATCTTGATAGGTCAAGAACGAGTGATCTCGGGAAGTGGAACCGACCGTACAACGCATCGGCACAAAATCCACGAATCAGTTATCCAGCTGCATCCTGCGGGGCAAGTTCCTGCCAAGCCGTTTCGAATTGCCAAAACAATTCCATTTCCAGAAACAACGGCGTACAGTTTTGAAGCGTCGGACAATTATTTGGAATGGGAAGCTCGCATTCGAATTGACATTCCTATGTCACCCGATTGGAAGGAAACCAAGAAGCTGCAGGTGATACCGCTTCCATTTGCAGCTGATTTGTCTGGGAACATGCCTGCGACAGTAACGGATTTGGCAGAAGTCGTAGAGATGCAAGAAGCTCGACTTGTCGAACCGGCAGAGCCGATAGATGCCGTCGATTTGCCAGCAACGTCCGCGTGGCAAACGAACCAGACTGGATCGGTTGCCAACAGCGCGGGTCATGACAATTCGCCAGTGACAAGCGAACCGGCAAATCCGTTCGCTCCGCATCAGAACACTTCGTCCGCAAGCACCGAATTTGGTTCGTTGTCAGCCATTATCCAGCAACTGGCGAATCGCAGCACATTTGGCAGTGATCAACGTCGGATTCTGGACGAAATTTCGCAACAGACGTTTCCTGCCGAAGTCGAAACGCTGCGCGTAGTCACAACGCTCAGCTACTTTGACGATGACCGTTACAACACGGGCAAGACATTGTCCGGCAAACTACTCGGAACGGAATCCGAAGTTCGCATCTTCTTTCCGGAACAGATGAACAAAACGCTCGATTCGCTGGAACCGGGCCACACCTGGAAAGGCGCGGTGCGAATTCACAAATGGGATTCGCTGTACCGCCGGTTAGAATTGTTCGCGGAATGAGGTTCTTATGTATAGGTCTTTGGAATCCGCATGTCGTCATGCGCTGACGGCAATGGTTTTGTCTCGACGGGCAAGCATCCAAGACACCAACGTGCCGACGGTTAGATCGGCAATTAGTGTCACCGGACCGATCCACTGAAAGCTGATGGGATCTTGAGCGGATTGGCCGCTGGGAAGCAGTTCTACTCCAAAGGTTTCCAACGGTACGTTCCAGCGCATGTGCAGCCAATAAACAATGGGTCCGGAAAAGGCGATCAACACGGCTACGGCAAATCCAACGAGCGATCCAATCCAGACGCCCAGCGGTTTGGCTTTGGGAATGAACAACGCAAACACGAATAGACAAAAAATGGGAACCGCCAATAAGTTCACGGTCTTGTTGGTGATGGCCATGATGTTGCCTTGGACGTAATCGACCAACGAACTGCACGACACTACAACGCCACCGATCAGCAACGCCAGTAGCCGCGAAATCCAAATGTGAGTTCGTTCGGACGCGGGACGAAATCCCAAGCGATCCAAGAAATCGGTCTGCACTACCGCCGTAATCGAATTCACTCCCGAATCAACACTGGACATAGCAGCCGCAAACATCGCGGCAGCAACCAGTCCTGAAATGCCAGCCGGAAGGTGAAACGCGATATACCTTGGAAACAGTTGATCGGCGTTGGCTTTGATATCGATGTCGCTGGGCAAGAACTGCGGATTCGTTCGGAAATAGCTGAGCAGGGCAAAGCCGGTCAAGAACAGCAAAATGTGGACGCCCACGGTAATGGCTAATTGGATTCGTACCGCTTTTCGCGCAGCTGCCAAATTGGTTGTCGCCATAAAGCGTTGAACCGAAGTTTGGTCGCCGCCCATGGTCGCCACGTACCAAATCAAGACGGAAAGGACGCTGCCTACGGCGGTGGTGCGAGTCTTCGGGTCCCAGCTAAAAATGGGTTGCGTGTCCCAGGTTGGTTGCCAAGTCGTGGGGAACCATTGAAAACCACCCAGCGCGAACGAAATGGTTGCCACCACCAAAACCGCTCCGCCTGCCAGCAGCACCGTTTGCATGAAGTCGGTAATAATGACCGCCTGCAGTCCGCCCAGCGAAGTGTACGTAATGGCAACCGCGCCAATGATGCCGGCTACCAGCGGAGTCCATTTGGGATCGATACCCATCATCACGATCATGGCGGCCGAGGCAGCGTTGACCAACAACGTCATCCATACCAAACGCAGCACCAGGAACATACTAGCGCCCAGCAAACGGACGCTCAGCCCTAAACGACTTTCCAAAAGTTCATACGCACTGGTCACTCGATACTGCATGTAGACCGGCAACAGCAGATGCGCTATTACCCAATAGATGACGGGGTAGGCCAGCATAGAAACTAAGAAGACCGGCCCCTTACCGGCTCCTTCGCCAGGCATGGACAGATAAGAAATCGTGCTCAGCAACGTGGCAAATAGTGACACGCCCACCAAGACGGGATGCACACTTCGTTTGGCAACAAAATATTCTTCCGTCGATTCTTGTTTTCGACCGTAGAATAACCCCAATGCCAAAGTGCCGATGGCGTACAGACCAATCAGAATCCAATCGACGATTTGCAATCCAGGCATGGCGTCATGAAATCGAAAAAAACTACGGCGAACGAAATATTATCTGCCGTAGCCTAAGCCAATGCCTGGCGCGAAACAAGACTTGGCGATGATGAAATCTTGCTACCGGTGCGAAACCTTTCAGCCGCGAATTAATCTTCCAAGTCACCCATCGAGTCACGTAGCGCCTGGCGATCGTGATCAATCAGGGCGTCGGTGACCGGCTGCATGGCTCCTGCAATGACTTGATCCAGCTTGTACAATGTGAAATTGATCCGATGATCGGTCACTCGGTTTTCAGGGAAGTTATACGTTCGGATGCGCTGACTGCGGTCTCCGGAACCGACCAGTGACTTGCGTTCACTGGAGCGTTTTTCGTTTTCTTCGCGTAGTTTATGTTCGTACAAACGTGATTTAAGGACGCGAAGTGCTTTCGCATAGTTTTTGTGCTGGCTCTTTTCGTCTTGAATGGTGACGACGATGCCAGTTTCATAATGGGTCAAGCGAACGGCCGAATCGGTCTTGTTTACCTTCTGACCACCAGGACCACTAGCGCGGCACGTGTCCTTGCGGTAATCGTCTGGTTTGAGGTCTACTTCCACGTCTTCCGGTTCTGGAAGTACGGCCACCGTTGCCGCCGACGTGTGAACTCGTCCTTTGGTTTCCGTTTCTGGAACTCGTTGCACACGATGGCCGCCACTTTCATACTGCAGTTCGCGATAGACGCCTTCACCTTCAAACGCCAAGATGATTTCCTTGAAGCCGCCGAGTTCGGTTTCGCTGACGTCCATCACTTCCACCTTCCAGCCTTTGGTTTCAGCATGCTTCTTGTACATTTGGTACAAGTTGCCAGCGAACAGGGCTGCTTCGTCACCGCCAGTGCCGGCGCGGATTTCCATCACGCAGCGACTGCGGTTGGCTTCTTCGCCGCCGATGGTCATGTCCAGCAGTTCACGCCACACTTTTTCTCGTTTCTTTTTCAGATCCGGAAGCTCGGCCAAAGCGAGTTCGCTCATGTCTTCGTCTTCGCTGTCGGCCAGTTCTTTGGCTTCCGAAATTTCGTCCGATAGCTGTTTGAAAGTCTTGTACTTCTTGGCCAACCGGCCTAGCGAACCGTGTTCTCGCGCAACCGCAGCCATGCGGTTGGAATCGGACAGCACAGTGGGATCGGAAAGCTGTTTTTCCAGCGTTTCAAAACGTTTGAGTTTTCCTTCAAGCATGTCTCGCATGGGAGTTTCCTTCCGAACAATTGCGGCCGAACATTTTTCAGTTGAGTTTCAATACGGATACTTGTGATTCGGCGACGTGATTCGAATCAGGGACGTTTAACGAGGGGGCAAAGATGGTGTCGCGCCAGAGATTCGCGCAAAGAAAAACGATCTCGACACCGTGTAACGCACGGAGCCGAGATCGTTTGGATTGGCAGTTAAGACTTGCCCTTCTTTTTCTTCGCCTGCAAGCTGGCATAGTTGCCGCTAGCAAATTTACTCTTGAATTTTTCAATTCGACCGGCGGTGTCAACATATTTTAGCTTGCCGGTGTAAAACGGATGACAAGCACTGCAGATATCGACGACCAATTCGGGGCGAGTTCCCCCGGTGACAAACGTGTTACCGCATCCACACGTGACTTTCGTCTGGTAGTAAGCGGGATGTCCTTCTTTTTTCATTTTCTTCCAGCCCCCGATGATAGGGTTAGCCATGACATGTTCATTGAACGAATCGCGTATTTTATCTTCGGCGTTCATTTGCCACAAGTACGAACTAATCGTCGGCAGACAGGAAATCCCGAGCATAGTTTTGACGCTCGACGAACAATTTCATAACCAAGTCGGGGTGCCTCGGCGACTGCGACGCCGATCGAACCTGAGGCATTTGGCCTGCTCGCATTTTCCGCCTAAAGGTGGTGCTCGATAGCGCCTGTGCGTGCCAAGCGCATGAAACACTGGTTTAGGTTCTAGTCGATTCGGCAGGATAATTCGATTACAACAACTTTGACATCGTGCGGTTTCTAAATCAGAATGATTCGTGAGTAGGTATCCGGTCGCTGATGATTCGCTCTTTGTTCGCAACGAGTGAAGTGGCTTGGGGTATTGAAGCGAACAGAGGATAGGCAAATCGTTCCGGCAGTGAATATTTCGACGTTCATAATGCGTGGGCCAGTTTGGCCGATGGGGTCTCAATAGGCGAAGAACGTCGGATGTCATAGCCATTTTTGTTTCTTGTTTTTTAGGAAATGCAGTGCGGCGAACCGGTGATGCGTTTCCAGGTGCGTAGTTGAATTGCAATCCGCGCCGATTGGCAGCAAATGAATATCGAGGGTGAGGAGTTCGAATATGTCGCGTAAGTCACGCAAGGGAATTGGATCACGGCGAACGAATGCAGT
This sequence comes from Planctomycetales bacterium, assembly GCA_020426955.1. Classification (GTDB taxonomy): domain Bacteria; phylum Planctomycetota; class Planctomycetia; order Pirellulales; family Pirellulaceae; genus JAGQOZ01. The sequence continues at coordinate 6,119 of JAGQOZ010000032.1, read as the reverse complement.
CCGCAAGACGCTCGATCGCACTCGGATGCTGGAAACGCTCGAGCCCAAACAGATGCTCGCCGGCGATCCGATTATTAGCGAATTCCAGGCAACCAATACCAGCACCATTCAAGATGGCAACGGTGATTATTCTGATTGGATTGAGATCACCAATCGGTCTTCGGATCCCATGAACTTGGTCGGCTGGTACCTGACGGATGACGCGAATGATTTGACGCAATGGCGGTTTCCTGACCTGCAACTTCCCGGCAATGATCAGGTTTTGGTCTTTGCTTCGGGCGACGATGCTCCGGACGCGGCCGGTAACGTTCACACCAGTTTCCGACTCTCGGGAGGCGGCGAATACTTGGCGTTGGTCAAACCAGACGGAACAATTGCGCAGGAGTTTGCGCCCGAATATCCCGAACAGTTTGAAGATCAGTCGTACGGGATTGCGGTGGGACGAGACAACTCCGTTTTGATTCCGGATGATGCACCCGTCAAGGCATTTGTTCCGACGAATGATTCGCTGGGCACAACGTGGACTTCGACCACATTTAATGACGCATCATGGTCATCCGGCAACGGCGCCGTAGGATACGAAGTATTGCAATCCGGCTTCAATGTTCGCGACGAATTCAATTCGCTCGGTGGCGATTGGACAGTTGATATTCCGGCTGGCGGCACCAGCACCGCGGCAGTGGAAAGCGGGCGACTTCGCCTGACCGTGCCTGCGGATCAGCCGCTGGTAGGCGACGAATCTCGTGGCCTCGGGCCTGTCGTCTATCGAAGCGTGCCCAATAATCCTTCGGACTTTAGCGTGATCACGCACGTGGAAACGGGCAGCAGTCGAGGTGGTGCGGGGATTGCGCTATATGACGCGGCCACCGGTCGAGTTGCTTTGCAGCTGCAGTATAATTCTCGGCTCTACTTCCGTTTGATCAATGGCGACAACGAAGTCTTGGGCCAGCGAGTGAGCGTGGGTCGAGACAGTTATTTCTTGCGACTGGAACGAGATTCTGCGAACCAAGCTTGGAACGCCTTTTTCAAGATTGACGAAGCAGACGAATGGACTTTGATCGATACCGTGGTGGACGGCACCGAGAATTTTCCGGGTGTGACCGATCTGCGAGTCGGCCCGTCCGGCAATACGGAAAGTGATGACGTCACGGCGTACTTTGACTTCTTTGAAATTGATTCGCCGGACGAATCGCCAGTCTACGGTCCGGAAATTGGTGTGAATGTGGGCGCGGCAATGCAAAATGTATCGTCGTCCGTTTACATGCGAATTCCATTTAGCGTCACCGGCAATCCCGCTCGCTTTGACGAACTTTCCTTGGTCACTCGCTTTGACGACGGCTTTGTAGCCTACTTGAACGGTCAACAAGTTTTGGCTGAAAACGTGCCGATTGACTTCGCTTGGAATTCGAACGCAGAAGGTGAATTCGGAGCGGTATTCGGCTCCATTCCCGTTCGACAATTCAATCTTAGCCAACACGTCGGCAAACTGCAGCAAGGCCAGAACGTGCTTTCGATCGTGGGCTACAACGTGGCGGCCGGTGACGATGACTTCTTCTTTGATGCCACGATGACCGCCACTGAAATCTTGGACAGTTCTTTGCGGTATTTTGCCGTGCCGACTCCGGGCGAAGCAAATGCCACCGCCGCAGCTCCCGTACCACAGATTACCGGCGATGACGGCATCTTCTTTGGTTCCCAGACCATCGAATTGAATATTCCCAACCCAGCGCCAAGTTTGGAAATTCGCTACACCATTGACGGTAGTGTTCCGACTGAGACATCAACGCTGTACACTGGTCCGTTCGAATTAACTACTTCGGCAATGTTCCAAGCCAAGACGTTTGACAATTCGGTCCAAAACCCCTTGGATCCCAGCGCAACGGCGAATGCCACGTTCATTGCCGTGGACGAAGAATTGCGAGACCGTTCTTCCAACGTGCCAATCATTATTCTGGATTCGCTGGGGCAACGCATCCAAGGTGATACGTCGCGAACTCTGACTTCCACCAACGTCATTGTCTTTGACAGGGACGAAGCCACGGGCCGCGCTACTCTGGACGAAAACTATGTGAACTACTTAGGACGCGGTGGTATTCAGCGCCGTGGTTCCAGTACCGCTGGACAGGCCAAGCCCAATATGTCGTTCGAAATTTGGGGCCAGGACGGCATCACGCAAGACGATGACGATGATTCTCGTTTGCTAGGACTGGCCAACGCCAGCGACTGGGTGTTGCACGCACCCTATGATTTTGATCGAGCAATGATGCGAAACCAATTGGCGTTTGACATGAGCAATGCCGTCGACCAATGGGCGCCGCATTATCGCAACGTGGAAGTCTATTACAACTTTGGCGACGGCACCGTTTCCGAAGCTGACTACCACGGCCTGTACGTCTTGATGGACAAGATTGAACGGAATCCTGACCGAGTAGACGTGCAAAAGATCACACCGGATGTGACGGCACTTCCCACCGAAGGCGCTGGCACCATTGATCCGGTAAACGGCGATCCTGACGAAAATATTTCGGGCGGATACATCTGGAAAATTGACCGTTCCGATCCCGATGCCGGTGGCTTCAGCGCGGGCGGGCAGACGATTAACTGGGTCGAACCGAAGAGTCCCAATAGCCGGACCGCTCGAGATGATCAGAAGGCAACGCCCGAACAGGAAGACTGGGTCCAAGACTACTTTGCCAAATTCCGAGCGACATTGAACGATCCGGATATCAACGATCCGGAAGGTTACAGCAAGTACATTGACGTCGATTCGTGGGTCGATACTCACTTGGTGAACGTGTTGATGATGAACGTCGATGCGTTGCGATTGAGTGCCTACTTCCACAAAGATGTCAACGACAAGATTGCGTACGGGCCGATTTGGGACTTCGATCGATCAGCCGAATCCACCGACGGACGAGACGACAATCCCAACGTCTGGCGATCAGAAGTGCCGGACTTTGGAACCGATTTCTTTGGCAACGGCACTCAGCAGTGGTGGGGCAATTTGTTTGACGACCCCGGTTTCTGGCAAGTCTATGTGGATCACTGGCAGGAATACCGTCGCACCGTCTTCAGCGACGAAGGTATTGACGCCATGATCGATAAACTGGCGGACGAAATTGAAGAATCTGCCGACCGCAACTTCACTCGCTGGACCGCCGTGCGACCTCGCTTTGGCGGATGGCGAGGCGAAGTGGAAAACATGCGAGAGTGGCTACATGAACGCGCCGCTTTCATGGATTCCAATTTCGCCGGTCCTGCATTGCCATTCGTCAATGGGGCTTACGTCTTTGATGATGTAGAAGGCATCCAGGTTTCGGCTGGTTCGCAAATTGAATTGCTGCCGGAACCGATCGATGTCTTTAATGACACGCCGTTGGTCAGCCCAGAAAAGGGTGCAGCCACGGCTAGCTACTTCGTGCCGTCCAATAATGATCTGGGCGTCGCGTGGGCTCAGCCCGGGTTTAACGATACCGCTTGGGATTCAGG
>JAGQOZ010000032.1:0-2533 GCA_020426955.1 Planctomycetales bacterium | reverse complement strand
GGTCCCATGGGCTTAGGTTTTTCCGATGGCACGTTTGATGACCTGATTGCCACTCGCATCAATCCGGACGAAGTGGTGGACGGTGCTACGACCATTTTGATTCGAACCAAGTTCAATATCGATTCGTTGGACGATATCGATCGACTTGTGTTGCGAATGAAGTATGACGACGGGTTCGTTGCCTACATCAATGGCGTGGAAGTGGCGCAGAGCAACATTCGCGAAGAATTGGCGTGGGATTCGCGAGCTTCCAGTCGACGCAACAGCGACAATGACAACTTTGAAGACTTTGATGTGTCCGCCGGAGTGGAACACTTGGTAATTGGTGAAAACGTGCTGGCGCTGCGAGCGATCAACTCCAGTTCCAGCAGTAACGATCAAGTGATCTTGGCCGGCTTGGTCAGTCGAAGCGTCTCGTTTGAACCAAATCCCAACGGCGTCATCTACTACACCACCGACGGCACAGATCCCCGAATGCCCGATGGCACCGTGAATCCAGCGGCCAGTCAAGTGACCGTGGGCCAGAAGATTACGATCGGTCAGAACACGCACGTGATCGCTCGGAATTTTGACACCACGGACCGAGGACCCGAGGCGACCAAGGTGGGCGTGGCGACCGATTGGAGCGGGCCGTCGGAATACTACTTTGTGACCAATCAGCCGTCGCTGGCGATCACCGAAGTGAACTACAACCCCATTGCGGATACGGATCCGAATTCACCGTACGGAAACGATGCGTACGAATTCATTGAAATTCGCAACACCGGTTCCACTACCGCTAGTCTGGTCGGCGTGCGATTGAACGACGCCGTTGAATTTGACTTTTCGCATTCGGCCATCACTAGTATTGCACCAGGCGGTTACGTTTTGGTAGTTGCCAATCAGCAAGCGTTCCAGCAACGTTATGGAGCAGGATTGCCGGTGGCCGGCGAATATTCTGGCAATCTGAACAACGGTGGTGAAGACATTGATGTGTTGGACGGCTTGGGCAACGTCATCACTTCCGTGAACTACAGTGATTCGGACGTTTGGCCGATTGCGGCAGACGGAAATGGATCGACACTGGAATTGATTGATTCGGCCACGCCAGTCGCACGTCAGTCGAAGTACTATAGCTGGCGAGCGAGCACGGCGGTGAATGGTACTCCAGGTGCCGCTCCGATTGCTCCAGTTGGCGTGGTGATCAATGAAGTCTTGGCCAATCCCAATCAGTCGGTTGATTCGATCGAACTGTACAACGCCACTTCGCAGACTATCAATATCGGCGGGTGGTACTTGAGTGATTCGGCCAATGACTTGCTGGACTTCCGCATCCCGAATGGCACACAGATTGGTCCGAACCAATACTTGGTGCTAAACGAACGTGATTTCGGTTTTGGCCTCAGTGCGAATGGAGACCAAGTGTGGCTGTCCACCACCAACACCAGCGGTACTCTCAATCGCATTGTGGACGCGGTGGATTTTGGTGCAACCAAACTAGGCCAATCGCTGGGACGCACACCCAACGGTTCCGGTCGATTCGCGCCGATGTCCAGCTTGACGCTGGGCGCCGCCAATGCCGCTCCGCAAATCAATTCGCTGATCATTAGCGAATTGAACTACAATCCAGGCGCACCTTCCGCGGCGGCGCAGGCCATTGATTTGTCACTAACCGATAACGATTTGGAATATGTGGAAGTTCACAATCCCACGGCGTTGGCGGTTAACTTGACGAATTGGAATATTCGCGGCGGAGTCGATTATTCGTTTGATGACGGCGTATCGATCCCAGCCGGTGGCACCCTGATTGTGGTACCGTTCAATCCGGATCGCGTCACGAATCAAGCCAAATTGACCGCGTTCCGCACGCATTACGGGCTGTCAGACAGCGTGGTGATTGTTGGCGGATACCAAGGCAATTTGAGCAATGGCGATGATCGAGTGCGATTGATGCAGCCGGAAGCCAACCCCGCCGACGCCGGCAATGTGACTCGTTACATGGTGGACGAAGTCATCTACGACGGACTAACTCCGTGGCCCACGGCCGCTGACGGAACGGGGAATTCGCTGCAACGCTTGGGGGCCGATCTGTACGGCAATGCAGCCACCAGTTGGTATGCCGGTTCGCCCACTCCGGGAGCTCCCGTTTTCGACGGTGGCATTACCGGCGACTTCAATGGCAACGGCACGCTGGATGTGGCCGATATCGATTTGCTGTCGACTCAGGTTCGCACCAACACCGGAAACTTGACGTACGACGTCAATGGAGATGGCGTGCTGAATAGCGAGGATCGCACCGCGTGGTTGGCGCTTGGTGGTTTCCCGATCGGCGATTCCAACTTAGACGGCATCTTCAATTCCGGCGATTTGGTCGCGATATTTGTCGCGGGAGAATATGAAGACGGCGTCGCGTTGAATTCTGGTTGGGGTGAAGGTGACTGGAACGGCGATGGTGATTTTACCACGCTGGATTTGGTAACGGCGTTCCAAGAAGGGACGTACGTTGCGGCGGCAACCGCGTTTCAGCAGACCGCTTCATCAATAGACAGCGTCT
>JAGQOZ010000328.1 GCA_020426955.1 Planctomycetales bacterium | reverse complement strand
GAGAGGTTCTCGGAATCGGGGAAGTCACTGGGGCCGTCCAATCGGACAATTGCAGCAAACGGACCGGTGCCGGTAATGAATTGAAAATTGCCACCCACTCGATTAATCTCGACCGCTTCCGTCACTTCGAATCGAACGCCATAGTAATTGGCGTCGTCGATACTGGTAGCCAAATACGGAATCGACGCATCGAGCGTCGCCGAAGCGAACTCAAACGGCTGATCGGCCAGAATGCTTCGCCCTTCGACCGCCGACACGACAATAGGTCCCGCGGTGGAGTCACTGTCGTTGGCCAGTAATCCCGAACCAGCCGACTCAAGCATCTCGACATCTTCGTCGGCCGTAAAGGAATCGTCCACCGCGATCGGCGGAGCATTCGTAACCGCGAATTCGAACGAACCGACCGCTGGAATTCGACCCTCTTGCGACGCCGTGTAGGTGAGTCGATACGTACCGACTTCCGAGACCGTCAGACTGACCGAGTTTCCGTCAATCGATGTCAGTTCGACTTCATCCAGATAGATCGTCCACGTCTCCGTCGTGAGCAGCAATGGATCAAAGCTACCAGGCAGCTCGCCAACAAGAGTGATGGAATCACCGAAAGCTAGATCGCCTCCTGGCAACCCGCTCAGCGTCGGGCTGACGGGGCTATTGATTGATCCGACGTCTTCGTAACGCAGTACCACGCCATCGATCACAAACCAGCCGTTAAGGTCATCGATCTGTATGTGTTCGATCGAACTCGCATTCGAAGCATCGATTGTGAGTGAGCTGCTTACGCCCGAACCAATGAATCGAAAACCTTCCGTTGGAGTGAGCGAGTCTGGAAGAATCGTGGCAAACAGGTCGGTTTGCACGCCATCGACCGCCTCGATGACGAAAGCACCTTCGCCGGACGTCACGCCTTCGAAAGCCACTTCTCCATTGTCAAACAAACGGGTGCCATCTTCACTGACATTGAGCGTCAATATGTGGTCGATCGAATTGTCACCGACGGAAATGGTAACAGCATCGTCGCTGACGATATCCCCAAAAGCGATGGTTTCCAGAACCTGTGCGTTGACCGCATCGGTCAGGATCAAATAGAACCGTTCGTCCGCTTCGGCGAACGTATCTCCAATTATCGGCACCGCAACTGTGTGAACCGTCGTTTCACCTGGCTGCCAAGTCAACTGACCGGAAGTGGTGACGTAATCCTCACCGGCTGACGCCGTGAAGTCCGAGGTCGTGAACTGGACCGAGACTGGTAGGTTAGACGGATCGGTGAGAGCAACATTGAAAACAGCGAGGGTAGTCCCATCGTCACCTTCGACGATCGTAACGTCGTCTGCGACGATATAGGGAGCAACGACGTTGCCGATGACTTGGGCTTCAATCAACCCGTGTAAACCAATTCCTGTGAACTGATTATTCAGGTCCGCAGCCGTGGTGTGGCCAGAAGCGAGTTGCCCTAGTCCCTGTGCGACGCTGGACGTAGATACCCCTTGCACTTGCACGACAGCTTCCAGCCATTCGCGACCGCTGGCTCCCGTCGCGGCGGAAATTGCTTGATTGCTGGCGGTGACAATGTTGGCAACGTCACTTGCGACTTGCGTCGAAACTTCGTTCATGCCTGCGCGAATCAACGTGCCCTGCAGAACCGATTCAATTAAGAACGTTTCGGTCAGATCCAATATGGCATCGCTCTCTCGAAGTTTAGATGCGATATCGGCGAACGCTAGCGACCCTGCTAGACGAACCGATGGCCCATTCGGCAGATTGGATACAAACGAAGCAACTTGTTGTACTGTCGAGAAAAGCTGTACGGACTTGGCAAAGGCGCTGGCCGCGAATAAATCGTCTTGGTTCGCCACGGCAATCAAGTCTGCTGCCAAATAGTTTATCGATGGTAGTGATAGCGCGTCGGCGATTTGTTGCTCGACCACCTCAATCGATTCGCCGGTCTCCAATCGTTGCTTGGCGACCAATGTGGTCAGTGGCGAAATGACTGGATACCCAAGTGGCGCCGTCAAAGGAATGCGACTGTCAAAGCCAGTTGAAACATCGGTGCCGCCGTAGGAAACCAGTTGAGCTTCCGTTTCGTCAACTCGACCGTTGTTATTTCGATCAGCTTGTGGAAGGACGGTGGCGGTAAACTCACCGTTGTATTCGCTGTTTGTTGTGACTTCGATCAGGTCGCCTTCTGATGCGACTCCGTCATTGTTCACGTCGACAAAGTCAACGGTCTCGTTGAAGTTGTAATCCACAAAGATCGTGCCGTTGTCGAAGTAACCATCGTGCGCAATTCCGCAGGAATTCAGTGGGCGGTTTGGTTCGAACGGATTCAATACGACAGCGCAGATGTCGTTTGGCAAGTTGACAACCCCGTCGCGAATACTCTTGAGGCCATCCGAAATGCCGTTGCCGGCTTTTTGAATCTCGTCCCCGAGTTTCTCCCACCAGGGGCGATTGTCTTCGTTTGAACGAGGCTGGGAGTCGTTGTCATTCAGGTTGATCGTGAACGTGGAGATTCTTCCGCCACCCGTATCAACATGTAGGTCAATTGTTTCCAGGGCCTCATAATCACCATCGTCGCCGATCCCTACGAGGACAACTTTTTCTCTCTGAGTCGGGAGAAAGGTGATCTGATCAGAATCCAGTTCATAGTCTTGGCCACGTGTCGCTGTTCCGCCGGTAATGATTCTGGCAGTTACCAACGTGTCGGAGGTTCCCGCCAAGCGGATACCTACGGCCACAACCGGCGTATCGCCTTCCCGGATTATCGATTCAGGAAAGACCCAATATGGATTTGGCGGCGCATCGTTGTCGTAGATCGTGACGGTCCGCTGAGAATACGTCGGTGCGTCCGAATACTTGTTCGCTCCGCTTGGTTCGCCGATGGCAACTCGAAAGCTTTCCGCTGCTTCATCACGCGTGTCGTCGATGATCGCAATTTCCGCCTTGCTGCTTGTTTTGCCGGCGGGGATGGTAATCGACGAGACTGCTCGGCTAAGGTCATTGTTTTCGGCCGTCAATAAAGTGTATTCCAACGGCACCACAATGTCGTGATTAGAAGGTTGACTTAAGTAAACTGTGAATGTTTCTTCACCATCGGATTCGTTGATCGATGAGCGAGCGGCGTTGCGATCATACACGGGATAGAGCCCGTATCGAAACGGCGTTGTGGCCACCCATGGATCGTTGTCCTTGATGGTGACTTCAATGGCCGAGTCGCGAAGTGATGCTTCGACGGGCTCTTGCAAAGTCAGCTTCATTGTCCGATTCGACTCGCGAACTGAGTCGTCGGGCGCGAGAACAAAAGTTACCAGTGCGCTCTGATCGCCTTCGCCAAATTCAAAATATGTGTTGGAAGCAAAATAATGAGTGCCTTCAGTTGCGATTCCGCTCAATTCAAACGGAACTATGAACGCACTGGGTGCTGGGGAGTTTAGTGACGCCGTGACCGTAAAGAAGGCTTCATCTTCCCAGATGGACTTAGTGGAAGCGGACAATCGGATTTCTAAGCTTTCGTCATCTACGATTTGCGTAGTGCGATAGCGAGTGGGCCCTAGTATGGCATTGGTGGCGCTCAGCAACCTTGTAGTAAAGTAGCGGTAGCTGTCTTGCGAGGCGTTGTCGATGATTTGGAAATTAATTTCATGCGACAGGTCACCCGCAGCGATGGTCAGTGTTGGACTGGTGCTGAGTACATCAAAATCGGCCCCTGTGACCGCCGAGCCCAACACGGAATAGTCGAACGTAATGTCGTCCTGACTGGGATTGGAAAGCACAACGTCGATCGAATAAGCGCCGACCGTTTCGGAAACTCGTTTAAATGTTGACAGAAATTCGATGGTCGGAGCATCGTTCGCACCAAGTACATGCAAGATGTCCGCCGGATATGTCTCGGAATCAATGACCGCCGCATTCTGCGCAGTCGAAATTGCGACGATAATTTGCTCGGCATTTTCGCCTAAATTGTCATCGACAATACTTAACGTTGTTTCAACCGCTGTCTCGCCGGCCGGGATGACAAGCAAGGAATCTGACAGCGTGAAGTCGCTTCCATTCGTTGCTGATCCTGACGCTTCGAGCCGCACGACTACGTCACGCCCTGAAGGCTCGGACAGTGAAACCACCAACGGCACCGAGCCAACCGATTCATCGAGCAATTGGGGGTCGGACGAAATATAAACTGTCGGCTCCGAATCATTGTCCAGCAAGCTCACAACGATCGGATCAGGCGAGGCGAGGCTCGCGTTGGCGGGAACTCCAACGTGAACAATCATCTCCTCGAGATGTTCGTCGAGCGAATCGTCCCGACTGATGATGACGACCGACGCGCTCAATTGCTCGGCAGGAATGGTGAGGCTAATGGGCGCACTCGTTTCCCCAACTTCGGCAAAATCCGTATCCGCTAAAGCCGCACCCGAGTACGTCAGCGGAATGACGACATCTTCACTAAGGACTGAGTCCAACGACGCGGTAAGCGTCACCGAATCGCCTTCCGCCAGCTCGCTTGCCGACGCCGTCACCGTCACCGGCGGACCGACCACCACACGGAAATTCTTGACCGTGACTGCGCCATCGCTGTCGGTCGCGGTCAAACTGGCAAAGTACTGCCCTTCCGCTTGGTAAGTATGCGTCACTTCCAATAGGTTCTCGCGGATTGTTCCATCGCCCAGATTCCATCGGAGAGAGACCGTATCATCGACACCAGCGTCCGTGACCGTTGCGCTTAGCGTCACCAAGCCGGGCAATATGGTCGACACATCACTTAAGCCAGTGATCACAGGTGGTGCGTTCAGAATCGAAATGGTTTTCGTGGTGACGTCGCTGAATCCAATCTCGTTTGTAACTCGAAGTGCCACCGTTTGTGTCGACGGACCTTCGGTCGCCAGAAACGAACTCAGGTTGCCAGTCGCATCAACATCGAACACCGTACCGTCATAGTCAAGATCCCATTCGACGGTGACAATTTCAGACTGAGACGCACTACGCGAAGCCAAGACCACGGCGTCGCCTTCGAATACTATCTCGTTTGTCACGATATCGGCGACGGGGGCAAATCCGCCTATCCATGGTTCGAATCCTGCTTGATCTGAGGTTGCTGCAAAGAAGATTCGCCCGTTCGATTCTGTAAAATAGAGCGGTCGCGAACTACCGATGGAAAGATCCTGGGCAAGACGAGTGTTTTCTGCGGTTCCGTCCGTTATCCAGAGCTCGAGTCCGTTGAGCGAATCGAACATAGAGAAGTAAAGGTGATCGCCGATCACTTGCATTTGGGCAAGCTCGTAATCCAGACCACTCTCGGGCCTGGTAAACGTCCTAATGGGGACGGTTCCCGAAGTGGTGCCATCGCTTTTCCATAGCTCGTAGTTAAAAATCCCCGTGTTCATTAAGAAGTATAGTTGTCCGTTATATTCCTCCCAACGCAGTAGCTGATCCTGCGAGTTGGAAAACGGCAAAATGGCAGACGTTCCCTGGGCGGTGCCATTGCTGGTCCACAAACTTTGTCGATCAGTGAAGTACAGTACGTCCCCAAGGGAAGTCATGAGCGTTAAGTTGGATGAACCCGTACCAGGGGTCAGATCTTGGATGCGGTAGGTTCCAGCAGTAGATCCATCGCTAAACCAGAGCTCTCGACCGGATGTAGCGTCGGCAGCCTCAAAGAACAAATGATCGCCCACGGCAATCAGATTCGAAGGCGACGAACTAGCGCTACCGGTTGCAATATCTTTGATTCGAACCGTGCCGGCAGACGTGCCGTCACTAGACCAGAGTTCGAATCCAAACGAGTTGTCACGCGCCGAAAAGTAGACTCGGTCACCAACGACGGTCAAGTGTTGCGGCGACGAACCGGTACTTCCGGGGTAGATGTCTTTGACTCGTGTCGTGCCAGCCGTTGTGCCGTCACTTGTCCAAAGTTCACTGCCAGACGTAGCGTCTAGCACAACAAAGAAGAGAGTGTCGTCCTGTACTACCAATTCGCCGAATCCGACGTTGGTCGCGACAAAGTTGGTGACTGCTGTCGTACCAGCTTCCGTGCCATCTGACGCCCAGAGTTCGAATCCAGTTCCGTCGTTGGCGATGAAGTAGAGTGTTCCGTCGATGTTTGACAGGGATCGGATGGATGACGATCCTTGATTCGGGCGAATGTCACGGACCATGGCCGTACCCGACTCGGTTCCATCGCTCTTCCAGAGCTCCTGTCCGAAGTCGCTTGACTCGGCAACGAAGTATGTTGTGCCGCCAATGTCCACGAATTCTTGGCTCGAAATCGAGTCGCCGTTGCTGTTCTCAATATACTTGACCAGCCGAGTTCCTTCCGGCGTACCGTCACTAGTCCAAAGCTGTTGCTTGATACTGTTTTCGAATTCAGCGGCTTGAAAGAACAGAGCGCCACCTACGTTCGCAATTTCATCAGGTTCAAAAGCACCCAGTGGAACCGTTCCCGCAGCAGTTCCATCGCTCTTCCACAACTCACGGCCATGCTCACCGTCGTCGGCAGAGAAGAACAGTACTCCGCCAACATCAATCAGATTGAGCGGAGCAGACCCGTAATACCCGGGACGGATGTCTTTGACGAGCCGCGGAGCGTTTGTCCCTTCGATCACATACAGCTCGTTACCCTGAAAGCCGGAATTTACATCACGGGCGCCGCGGATCGTGTCGTCCGCCGTAAAAAAGATTCTTCCTCCGGACTCCACGAACTCATTCGGACGCGACACCGGTGTCGTAACGTTGATGTCGTGCAGTAGATGTGCTTCCGGAGCCGCAGCCAGAAGCCACCTGGCTTCGAGCGGCTCAATCGAACATCTCGCTCGACGACGGGCGGTATTCTTCAAACGGGAAGCAAAGTTCACATGACTGCGATGGTATCCTGCGGAGTCAGAGTTGCATCCCAGGAACGAGCGAATCCAGGAATCGATCAGCATGAGCCAAACCTTTCAAATACATGGTTCGCGCGATGATGATGCAGATCAGAAGGTGACGGCACGGAAATATCTCAATCATTGCTGAGCGAGTCCAACCGTAGATCGTGACGTCAGGGTAACTAATCTGTTCGCCCAAAGGAACATAGATTTCGGTTTCTCTGGAAATTTTTTGAGGCG
>JAGQOZ010000327.1 GCA_020426955.1 Planctomycetales bacterium | reverse complement strand
TGGTTGCCGAACCATTCGATTTGTTTGCGAGCGCAGAATGTGAAACCAGACTGTTCGCAGTACGGTTCCAACCAATGGCCGACATGGGACAATCGCTCTTGCGAAGTCCCTTCGGGCATCAGCATAATCCGGCTGCGGTGGACGTCCGGAAATTGTTTCAGGTAGGTCAACACTTCGTCACAATCGGACGGATGGGCAATTACAAATTTGAATTGATATTGGTAGTGCTGAATCAAGTCTTGAATGACGTTGGGTGCGTGGCGAGTGGTTTCGTGGCGGCGGTGCCATTGAGGGTGCTGTTGGGGATCTGGCGCAGAATTGGACAGTTTGGGGCTAATGCTCATCAGGTCACAATGCAGGGGTTGGAAGAGTGTGCCGGCGGTTTCAATGGTGATGTGCTTTTGGAGTGACGTAAGTCGGTCGCACAACGGGACCAGTTCGGCAAACAACATCGGTTCGCCACCGGTAATCACCACGTGGGAGGTACCCAGTCGGTTGACTTGGTCCAAAATGTCACTGACAGCCCAGTCGTCTCCTTCGGGAAACCAGGATGCGAAAGGCGTGTCACAATAATGGCAACGCAGGTTGCAGCCACTGGTTCGAATAAAGACGCTTTCCACGCCGGTTAATTCGCCTTCGCCTTGGATGGATCGATAGATTTCGGCAATTCGCATAGAAAACGATACACGGCTAACAAGGATGACGGCCAGCGATCCGCCCGAGCCCACTCGTCGATCACCACGAATTCGCCATAATGACAAATCCATTTAGATTCGAAAAGGAGAACTCCTCGATGGATTCATTTCGCGAAACACTGGAAACCTTTGAAAACTCGTATCCTGCGCGAGATTACGAGATCTGTATTGAATGCCCCGAATTCACATCTGTTTGCCCCAAGACGGGCCAGCCGGATTTCGGTAAATTGACGTTCGTGTACGTTCCGGACAAGTTGTGCGTGGAACTGAAGAGCCTGAAGTTGTATCTACAGCAATTTCGCAACGAAGGCATTTTTTACGAAAACGTTACCAATCGCATTTTGGATGACTTGGTCGCCGCGACTCAACCGAAAGAAATGACGCTGATTGCCGAATTTAGTCCTAGAGGAGGCATCACGTCGACCATCACGGCCACCTATACGGCGATGAGCCAATAGGAAAGGGAAGTTGGATGGCTCGGCAATATGAATTCCCGGCCCCTATGGTCGTTTCGTTTCTCTTGGCGTTAGTGTTTGGTCGCAGCCTGGCTTTGGGCGAAGTTGTTTCTTCGAATGAATCGGGTTTTCAGATACAAATTCAGCAAACGATCCATGCGGACGTTCACGACTGCTTCCGACAGGCGTTGCGAATTCAGCAGTGGTGGTCGTCGGATCACACCTATTCCGGCGATCAGAAGAATCTGTATCTGGAGCCTAAACCGGGGGGCTGGTTTGGCGAAAAGCTGCCGGAAGGTGGATTCGTCAAACACTTGGAATTGATCCACTTGGCGCCGAACAAGTTGATTCGGTTGACTGGCGGCCTAGGGCCACTGCAGGAAATGGGCGTGAACGGTGCATTGACGCTGAAGTTTGAACCAATGGAGTTGGACACCATGGTCACGTTAACCTATCACGTCTCTGGATTTGCGCCTTCGGGGCTCGATAAAATCGCCCCGGCGGTGAACCACGTTTTGTCGGAACAGATCGACAATCTGAAAGAGGCAGTAGAAAAGGACAAATAGCGTCTTGGGTGTCTACGCTTGGTCTTCCGAACTGGTTGCGTTTTCTTCGGCGGGAACGGGAGCCAGTTCATTGGTGCCGGGCTTGCGTCGGCGACGTCGTTTCTTTTCGGCCGGTTGAGCCACCCATTCTTTGGTCATAGCTTCAAAGACATCGGGCGATTCGTAGCGAACCACCGTCTTTCCTTCAGACATGGGACCGATCAGGCCTCGGAAAACCGGGAGTCCGCGAAGATCAAGGTCGGTGCTGCAATCATCCACCCCAATCTGGGTGTGCATCTGAAGAATCTTGTCCGTGCTGCCGTAGTCTTTGATTCGAAGCTGTCCGTTGGCACCTCGAGTAACCACGCGAAATGTGTCTTTCTTCATCGGTTCGTTACGCTCCTAACGTGGGGGACCAAATGCTTGCATCTGCGGTGAATGCATTGCTATCAGACATCGTCATTTGATTGTCCGCTCGCTAGAGTTTCTTCGTTGACCGGAAAAACCGGCAAAACCTGCTGGACTTGGATCAAGTTATCGTGAATGGCGACAATCGTTGGCCATTGAAATGGAGAACCGCAAACTGGGGTGACGACATCAAGATTTCGGCTGACGTCGATTCGCACCTTGTGAATTCCGTGTTTGGCCGCTATAGATAAGGAAAAGAGCTCCGGAGGGTAACCGAATGGTTAGGAGGCTGATTCGAAATCAGTTGCCCCGCAAGGGGTTGCGGGTTCGAGCCCCGTGCCCTCCGCTCTTTTTTCTTCTTTCTTATACGCCTCAAGCGCTGCTTCGCTTTTTAGTTGCTGCCGAGACTTTTTTCGACTATTCCCAGCTGTTCGGCACTCGCGGCGCGAGTTTCAAACTATTTACGTTTGCGATCATGCCTGCATCTGGTGCTGCTGCCTTGAATCACCATTCGCAAAAAGATTTAAAAACGGCGTCGTGGAATTGAAACGTTACGGTGGTTCGTTCGAAGATCTGGTGGGCGAACGATTTATGGGCTTGGTGCCAAAACTGGCTCGGCTCGTCGGGCGAAATCCCGTACAAACGAAACTTGTTTTAACAACGGCAAAGCGGCCTCGCGACACAAAGGATAATCTGCCATGACCGGGAAATCCATGATTGCCATGGCTCTGTTTCTGACGGTGTCGCTCAGCGGGTTGGTTTTGTCGCTCAGTCATTCGGAGATTCCCTCGGCGGCGGCGCAAAGCTCCATTTCGCATTCCGAACGACCAGTCATCGATCAGCTCAATCAACAGTTTCGACAGCACTATTCGGAACGCGAATTGGAACCGGCCCGATTGGCAAACAGTTTGACCGTGGCGCGCCGCCTTTCATTGGGGCTGATGGGGACCATTCCTTCTTTGGAAGATGTGCGAACACTGGAATCCCTTCCCGAAGAAGAACGCATTGCTTGGTGGCTGGAACAAGTGTTGCAAGACCGGCGATCGGCCGACTATTTGGCCGAACGGTTCGCTCGATCCTTTGTCGGTACGGAAGACGGCCCGTTCTTGGTCTATCGCAGACGTCGCTTCGTTACGTGGCTCAGCGACCAATTACACGCGAATCAACCGTACGATCAAATCGTTTGTTCGCTGATTAGTGATACGGGACTGTGGACCGATTCACCGGCGGTCAATTTCATTACGGTCACCAACGACGTGAACGACGATGATCAACCCGACGCAGAACGCCTGGCTGCACGAACCACGCGAGCTTTCCTAGGTGTGCGACTCGATTGCGTCCAATGTCACGATGACAATTTGGACGGCAAATGGGTCCAGCAAGATTTTCATCAATTGGCCGCATTTTTCTGTGAGGCCGAATCGAGTCTATTGGGAATTCGGGACAAAGAAAACGCGGAATATCGATATAAGTACTTGCATGCTACGGACGAGCAATTGGTGGAACCGGCCGTGCCGTTTGGTGCCGATCTATTGGATCAGGTACGTCAATCGCAACCCGGCAATCGACGTCAACTCTTGGCTAAGTGGGTCACGCACCAGGACAATCAACCGTTTGCGCGTTTGATGGTAAATCGAATTTGGGCTTTGTTGTTTGGCCGTCCTTTGGTGGAACCCATCGATAGTGTTCCGCTGAACGGGCCGTTTCCGCCTGGCCTGGAACTGTTGGCCGCAGATTTCGCTCAGCATGGCTATGATGTCCGGCGGTTGATCCGCGTCATCGCGTTGTCGGACGTTTTTCAGCGTGATAGCCAAGCCGATAACGCTTCGGAACTAATGGAAGAACAATGGGCCTTGTTTCCCTTGTCGCGACTTCGTCCCGAACAGGTTTCTGGCAGCGTGGTGCAAGCGAGTTCGCTGAAGACAATTGATGCCGAATCGCATATTCTGGTGAAACTGATTCGAGCCGGAGAAAAAAACGAATTCATCAAACGCTATGGAGACGCTGGCGAAGATGAATACACCAACCGCCCCGGCACGATTCCTCAGCGTCTGCTAATGATGAACGGGAAATTGGTGCAAGAACGAACCAAAGACGACCTGCTGTTCAACGCGTCGACTCGGATCGCTCGATTGTCTAAGAACAACCAGACCTGCGTAGAAGCGGCTTTCCTCACTACGCTGACTCGACGTCCTTCCGCCGACGAATTGGCATATTTCATGAACCGACTCGAGACCAGTGACCAGAGTCGCTCCCAAGTTCTGGAGGATCTGTTTTGGGTGTTGCTGAACAGCACAGAATTCTCGTGGAACCATTGAAATGAAGACTGAGAAATACACTTGCGGTCAATTGGATCACGTACATCGCCGTACGCTGCTGAAGGGCCTGGGGCTGGCTGGAATCAGTTGGCTGACACCATTAGCACAAGCGCTGGCTCAGCAAGACGAACATTCAAAGCAGCAGCGTCCCAAGTCGGTTATCTTGCTGTGGATGGATGGCGGTCCAAGCCAACTGGAGACGTTTGATCCGCAGCCGAATCACGCGATTGCTGCGGGTACCGAAGCCATTTCGACAGCTGCCAAGGGCGTTTTGTTGGCTCAGGGAATGGGGCAATTGGCAGAGGAAATGCAGGATGTGGCGTTGGTGCGTTCGGTGGTCAGCAAGGAAGGTGACCATGAAAGAGCGATGTATAACGTGCGCACTGGCTACCGTCCCGACCCTACGTTGGTCCATCCTTCGCTAGGTGCCATTCTTTGCCATCAGCTGCCGGTTGGTGCGACTGAGATTCCTCGGCACATTTCCATTCTACCCGGTGGTTCGCCCAGTCGCGGCGGATATCTAGGTGACGAATTCGATGCCTTCAAGACTTACGATCCACAGCACGGCTTGCCCGACATGAAAGCGCGTGTTGACGATGATCGCCAGCAACAGCGAACCAAAGATTTGGATATTCTCGAACATACGTTTGCCTCGAATCGTCTCGCTAAGCTGGAAGAAACTCGAACGTTGCACATGCATACCATTCGCAACGCCCAGCGCATGATGACATCGGAGCAGTTGGCTGCGTTTGATTTGAGTCAAGTTCCGGAGCGCGAAAAAACGCCGTTCGGCGATACGGAATTTGGACGAGGCTGTTTGGCGGCGGCGCGACTGACCGAAGTGGGCGTGCGGTGCGTTGAAGTTACATTGAGCGGTTGGGACAGCCACGTCAATAATCACGGCATTCACGACGGATTGAAGAAAGTTCTGGATCCGGCGTTTGCGGCGTTGATTCGCTACTTGCGAGACCGAGACCAATTGCGGAATACCTTAGTATTGTGTGGCGGAGAATTCGGTCGTACTCCGCACATGAACCCAGCTGGTGGTCGCGATCACTGGCCGCATGGCTTCAGTGTCGCATTGGCCGGAGGGAATGTCGTCGGCGGACAAGCGATGGGCGGTTCGCACGCGGATGGTCGTAAGGTCAAGTTTGACGAAGGGATTCCCATTGAAAATATTCACGCTACGATCCTGGATTCGCTGGGCGTTCAGGCGAATTTGGAACTGCAAACGCCTATCGGTCGACCCATCAAGCTGTCCGAAGGAAAGATCATTACCGGTTTAATGCAGACGTAGTTGAGCGCCACTCACAATCGCGTCGCTTTTCAGAGCGGTGATTCAGCTCTTGGGCGCATTCAGCGTTTCTGGGCAGACAATGCTGATTACTTTCGCAGGTTCGGCGGAAAGGCAACCAGCAGCACAAACGCCGCGATAAACAGTGCCAACGTCAACAAGCCCAATAACTTACCTCGGCGCGGCAAAGGGTCGCTCAGCCCAACAATAGCGGGAATCAATGAAGCGCAGATGAGTAGGCCGGCGATCCATCCAAGCGTTTTGGAAATCATGCCTGGCGTGACATAGGCCAGGCCCCAGTTCAGAAAGCCGAACAGCGACGCCGCCACACTGCCCACACTACTCAGACTCAACCGATTCGTCTCAGTCGTTTTGTTTCCACGAACGGCCAGCACCAACCACAACCAAAACCCAACGAACGCGGCAGAAAACACCAAGACGATGACGCTTTTGCGAACGTCAAACAATTCGGCTTCTTGAATAAAAGCTCCCGTCGATCCGACTGCCAGGATAATGCCCCACAACAGAAGTCCACCTAAGATAAAGGCGAACCACCGGTTTTGAAACGGCGAACGGGAATCCGCTGGTCGGCCGCCGCTATCGCGTTCTTCGTGATCCATCAATGCGGTAACCTTTGGAACAATAGAGTCCGAGTTTTCCCGGCAACCAAACAGATTCAGATTGTTTCAGTGCCAATTTCGACTCGGTCGGTTTGCTTAGTCCAAGCCACCGCTGGGCCTAAAGCTTCTTCAGCACCGAAAATTCGTCCAACGTCACGGTGGTCAGCTCACCGTCCTGTTTCTGCAGGACGATGATGTCACTGAACACTTTATCGTCCGGATTACGTTGGTGGTGCAGACCATGCCGCCGCCGCTGCATTCGCACGACTTTCCCCTTGGTCACCGTTTCCCAAGTGCGAAAGCCGACCTTCACTTCGTGGCGAAGTTCCACTTCATCTCCGGGTTGCAGTGATTCGTACGTCTTTAACGTAGCCAGTTGATTGGCATCCATGAGATTTCACTCCTGCCAAAAACGAATTACACTTCCTTCGAATCAATCCATGACATCAAGCGACGCAGCGTCAAACCGACTTCTTCCAACTGGTGATTTCGTTCCAGGCGACGAGTAGCCTTAAACGAAGCCGCACCCGCTCGGTTTTCCAAAATCCAGTCTCGAGCGAATTCGCCCTTTTGAATCTCTGTCAATATCTTCTTCATTTCGGCCTTGGTTTGGTCCGTGATGATCCTGGGACCGCGAGTGTAATCGCCGAATTCGGCCGTGTTGGAAACGCTGTATCGCATGTAGTTCAAGCCGCCTTGGTAGAACAAATCGACAATCAGCTTTAATTCATGCAAACATTCAAAGTAAGCCATTTCCGGCTGATAACCG
>JAGQOZ010000326.1 GCA_020426955.1 Planctomycetales bacterium | reverse complement strand
CTTACGATTGACCGCGGTATATCAACTAAATGCGTCCGGGCTACCCAACGGTTGCGAGCAACCGGGGCTACCCAGCTGCGGGTGAAGGTCGGAGAATCGAGACTAATTGTCCAGTTGGAAAGGACGTTCCCGGTAAACCTCCGACTCGAAGTGATATCGACTTTCGCGTCGACACAACTCATCCGCAAATAGAGTTGATCATGTCTGCTCTGCGGACCGTCGGCGGCGGTGCAGGTAATGCGAGTTTAGAACACGGAACGGGTCACGGTATGGATCACAGGCCAAGTTTCCCTCCGTATATTCGAATCACTCCGGGGGATAGACAATGAACAAAAGTACTGACGGAATGATGGCAGTTAGAAAACTATGGGATGTAGGTCTCGGGCTGAAAGCTGGCGTGCTGCTTAACGAGCAATTACCAATCACGTCGCAGCCAAAATGGGCAGCGAACATTCTACGTCTGGTGAAAGCGAAGTCTGGCGTTGAGCATGATTGTATCGATCTTGCGATTATCGTTGCAACGGATCATTCAAAGTGGAATCGAGGTCATTATGTATTTTCGGAAACGCGAAAAGCAACGTTGCGACTTGATGAAAAACAACCACATGAATGGACGGAAGACGAGGAAACACTCCATTGGGTCCTTGCATTGACAGAATTAGTGGCAAAAGTAACCTACAACGCCACGAATCCAGTTGATGAGTTTGACAAAGACTCAGCCGCCTGGGTCGTCGCTTCCCTACGCGGGTTCGTCGATTTGTGGCGAATGGATAGTGAGTTTGCGGAAAAAGCCTGGCATTTCGCAACCGACGTGTCTTGAATCCAACCAATCGACGAGCAAGCCAAGAAGGCTTCTTGCCGATTTCTCTTGCTCAGTATTTGGATCTGTTGGACTGGACGGGTCGGCAAGTGAACCGGCAGAAACGAGGTTCCATTCCGGATCATTTGGCTCCGATTTTGGAACGCATTGGAATTGATTCGACCGGATGGTGCGACTTGGTGGCGAAGTTCGGCAAGCTCTTCAAACGAGCCGCCGGAACTGCGGAAAACCTTGCAAATGAAGCGGTTCGCCGCGGCATCAGCTACATGCACGGACCCGGCGCGGAGATGCTGCGAATGCAAGAGTAGCGAATTCGCTCGGCATTTCTTCGCACCTCTGATTCTATTCGCGGTCTGGCCTGATGTAGTTCGCCACGAAGCATTCGAACCGACGTCGGCTGCGTACGCCGAACAAAGTCACTTCGCGCCAAAGATTCGCTCGCAAGTACGAATCCGGCCTCTCGCATCTTCTGGCCGCCGCCATCTTTTTCAACAAATTCAAACTTGCGTTACAAATCGCCGCAATATAACTTTGGGTGTCCCCCGGCAATTCTTACCAATATCGCCCAGACAGGTCCGGAAGAGTGGATGTCCCCTTCTGTTTCCTCGGCGCCTCCGCGTTTCTGATTTCTCCGGTTAGTAGGGTTTTCCATAGTTCCTGGCAATAGCCTCTCCGGCAGTTTCTAGTCGATTGTGATTTTGGGAGTCTTCGAAAATCCGCATGTTTCGCCCGCTGGGCTAAGCGGAGCGACGCAGAACGATCACCGGTGGCTGAAGCACACCGGCAAAGATGTTTCGCCGGCTGGGCGGAGTTTGTTGTTGTGCGGTGCAGTTGAATTGGAGCCGGATTACAGGAACTGTCCGAAATGTCATCATTTGGGGCTCGTCTCCGGCTAAAGCCGGGACTACGAAACGCAGTAAACGGACGGCCAATTTGTTTCCGCACGCGACATGAATCAAACTTGACGTTGGTCGCTGCGGGACGCAAGAAGAAAACGTTCGCGAGACCCTGCCGTTGCGAGCAAACGGGGTAACCCTGTTTCGAGCAGTGAAACGGTCGGTTGTGCTGCGGCGGTTCGAGCGAATAGCGAACAAACTACAGGCGAGACACGAAAGACAGATTAGTTTCCAATGATCTACTTCCACCTAGCCAACAGGCTGCGGCCAATCAACGCGAAAATGTCGAAGTCAACAATTCGCGTTCGACGCCGCCGATAATGCTGGATTCGTGGCGGTTCGCTGTGGTTCGCTCTTAAGGCAAATGTTCAATGCCGAGTTGCCTTGGGGCGAATGGTTCGCTACAAACCATCATCCAGCAAGTGGTGCATTCTTGGCGTGATGATGGATAGCAATGGCAGCAGAAAAGTCTTTGGCGATGGTGCTTCGCACGGTCGAATTCAGCGAATCCAGCTACGTTGCCACGCTATTCACAGAAGACTTTGGCAAAATCACCGCTTTGGCCAAAGGTGCCAGGCGACGCAAGAGTGCGTTCGAGTCTGCTCTTGACCTGCTGTCGGTTTCTCGCGTAGTGTTCCTGTCAAAATCGTCTGATTCTCTTGACTTATTAACGGAAGCTCGTTTGGAGAAAGCGTTTCGATCCAGCCAGAAAGAACTGAGCCGGTTTTACGCGGCGCTATACATCATTGAACTTGTCAATTTAATGACCGACAACCGCGATCCTCATCCAGAACTTTTTCGTACTACAGTCAGATGCATTGGACGGTTGGACCAAGGTGCGCCGATCGCGCCGCATGTTTTGAAGTTCGAACTCGCAATCCTGCGTCATTTAGGGCACTTGCCAGCGTTACATGCTTGCAGCGAATGCAGTCGTGCCGTGCCCGACGCAGCCAGGATGGCGTTTGGAATTTGGAACGGAGGCGTGTTGTGCAATTCGTGCAAAATCGGCAAA
Source organism: Planctomycetales bacterium (assembly GCA_020426955.1). Classification (GTDB taxonomy): domain Bacteria; phylum Planctomycetota; class Planctomycetia; order Pirellulales; family Pirellulaceae; genus JAGQOZ01. Next base: position 4,388 of record JAGQOZ010000326.1, on the reverse strand, counting down.
CGTAAGGTGGTTAGCTTGAGCTTACCGGCACTACAGTTGTTGCGATCTTGGTCCGAACCAGAACCAGAAACAACGAATGACACGGATTGGTCACTGCCGCAATTCGACACCGAATGGACGAAGGTGGCGGGCGAAGTTCGTGGTTTGATGAATCAATACCTGTGCGACACTTTAGGACGTCGTCCCCAACTGTTCGACTTCCTGGGGTTTCACTAGACAATACGAACGGTGGGTTTACCGTCGCTCGACACGTCAGCGAGAGAATCCTAGCCCGAAGCGTAAGCGAGGGAATTGCGTATTCTCCCTCGCTCACGCGTCGGGCTATGATAGGGTCGACAGGTCGTTTGTCCAACTAACCAACGCGTGATGCAGACAAGGATGTCAGTGATCATGAAACAGAATCTTCTTCGGCCAGCGGTATACCTGATCGCATTGGTTTGTCCTGCTTGTACTTCGACCGGACAGATGCAAGTACCGGGACTGGGCGATTCCCAGGCCGACATTGTGTTTCGAGGCCAGGATGACGAACCGGACGGCGTGCTGGGCAAATTTGGTCCTTCGCAACTGTACCAGCAAGCCAAGAACGCGGCTGGATACGGACCGGACGAATCAGTCGCTCGGCAACTGTTCCAAGAAGGCGACGCGTTGTACCGTCAAGCGATTGCGCAAGAAGGCAAACAGCGATCCGCAACCATGTTAGACGCCGCCGACAAATTCAAGGCGGCTGCCGATCGCTGGCCCAAATCGATTATCGAAGAAGACAGTCTGTTTCTGTTGGGCGAATGCTACTTCTTTTCCAATCGCTATCCCGATGCTTCGGAAGCGTACGACAAACTGGTCAAAAAGTTCGAAAACACTCGGTATATGGAAATCGTGGGCAAGCGGCGGTTCGCCATTGCTCAATACTGGATTGACCACCAACAAAAAGTCGATCCGGATTTGCCTATCACACCCAACTTGTCTTCCAAAGACCTGCCATTTTTTGACAAGTTTGGCCATGGTTTGCGAGTGCTAGATAAAATTCGTTTGGACGATCCCACGGGCAAATTGGCGGACGATGCTACGATGGCCGCCGCCATTTCGCATTTCAAAGCGGAACGCTATGTTCGAGCGGACGAATTGTTCACCGATCTGCGGCGTTCGTTTCCCAACAGTGACCACCAGTTCATGGCGCATTTGTTGGGCGTGAAATGCAAACTCAAAATCTACCAAGGTCCGGACTACAGCCAGATCCCGATTGAAGACGCGGAAAAGTTGATTCGACAAATTCAGATTCAGTTCCCGCAAGAAGCGGAAGCAGAGCGAGAGTTCTTGGTGAGTGCGTTGAAAGAGGTTCGTTTGAAACGAGCTCAACATGAAATGGGGTTGGCTCGCTACTATGATCGACGCAAAGAATATTCCGCCGCGCGACACTACTACAACAAGGTTCGCACGGAATTTTCCGACACATCTTTGGCCGAAAAAGCGTCCAATCGCTTAGAGAGTATTTCCGACAAGCCTGATTCGCCCGAACAGAAAGTTCCGTGGCTGACCAAATTGTTTCCCACGCCTGAACGAGAAAAACCGTTGGTCGCTCGGAATCCGCTGGACGTGGTCAAAGAGACGATTCGAAGGTAGTTGCGTTCGTTTTTTGCGGTCCGTTTACCTGCTGACGTAAATCAAGGCCACACCGCCCAACATGATAGTTCCATCGCCAATACGTTTGCTTCGCCACGGCCTGCTAGGACTGTCGCTGGTCTGGGCGATGTCGGGCTGCGCCAGTTACAACATGGGGCACGGTTCGCTGTTTCGATCCGACGTGCGAACCGTCCACGTACCCGTGTTTCAGTCAGACAGTTATCGCGATGGCCTGGGCGAACGCTTGACCGAAGCTGTGGTCAAAGAAATTGAAGCGAAGACACCATACAAAGTGGTTTCCGCCGAAATGGCTGACAGCGTGCTGGATGGTCGCATCATGTCTGAAAGCAAACGCGTCATTGGAGAAGACGCCTTTGATGTGCCCAGGTTGATAGAAGCGGATCTGGTAGCGCATGTGGAATGGAAAACTCGTGGTGGCCAGCCCATTGGCAGTTCGTTCGATTTGCCGCTGAATGGCTTGGAATTGCGAGTGAACGAGGCGAAGCAGTTCATCCCCGAAGCGGGTCAGTCGATCGCCAGTTCGCACCAAGAGATGATTCGCGAATTGGCTCGACAGATCGTGGCACAGATGGAAATGCCGTGGTAGATTGTCGCCATGGATTCTGCATCATTATCTGCAAACATGTCTCTGGACGTCCGTTTTCCCGTTCGCTCGCGTCGCTGGCAACTGCGGCATACTGTGCTGGAATTTGATAATTCGCCGCAACTGATGGGCATTGTCAATGTGACGCCGGATAGCTTTTCTGACGGCGGTCGCTGGTTTGAAACCGTCTTGGCTGTGGAACACGGTTTGCGATTGGCGGAAGAAGGCGCGTCCATTTTAGATGTCGGCGGCGAAAGCACTCGGCCGTATTCCCAGCCGGTCAGTGAAGCGGAAGAACTGCGTCGAGTAATCTCGGTGGTGCAGCAATTGGCCGAACAGACCGACGTGCCGATTTCCATTGATACGTCTAAAGCCAAGGTGGCCAAAGAAGCGTTAGCCGCCGGTGCTCAAATCATCAACGACGTTACGGGACTGGAAGGGGATGCTGGCATGATTCCCGTGGCCATCGAATCCGGCGCTGCCGTGTGCGCGATGCACATGCAAGGCACCCCGCAAACAATGCAAGACAATCCCAGGTATGACAATGTGGTGTCCGATATTTTGAACTATCTGCAACAGCGTCGGCAGCGTTTGGTGGAAGCGGGTGTGGCGGCGGAACGGATTTGTTTGGATCCCGGAATTGGCTTTGGCAAATCGCATCAACACAACTTGACGTTGGTGGCCCATTGCGGCCAGTTCCATTCGCTAGGTTGTCCCATTCTGATCGGCCATTCTAGAAAAGGTTTCTTGGCCAAAATTATCGGCAATGCCCAAGCCGATCGCACGTTCGCAACTGTTGGCGCGGCGCTAGTCATGGCCCAGCAGGGAATTCAGGTGATTCGAGTCCACGATGTTCTAGCCACAAAACAGGCTCTAGCGGCGTTTGTGGCCTGCGGCGGAGTCGACGGGTGTGTAGGGACGCTAGAGTAGCAATGCCGGAAGATGGTATATTGTTCGCTTCGCTTTATCGAACCGAATTTATCTCGCGCTCCACATCGTCATGCCCAGTTCCGCTTGTCCTTTACGAATAAAATACTTTGTGTGGTCGTGGTGCTGCCTGGCCTCATGCCTGTGGGCCGAAGATGGAGCGGCCATCCCGCAGTTTGAATTTGTCAAATCGCAAAGTCACATTGTGAACTACGCGTTTTCACCGAAGGGTGATTACGTGGCGTCGGCTTCGCCGCATGGCAAGGTATCGATTCAAGAAACCAACGAAGCTCGGCTGACCAAAATCACCGATCCGACTCCCTTGCTGGACGACTTGAATTCGGACCGCTTTGATCAGCGCGAACGCGCCTACCTGCAGTTGGCTTCGCTGGGACGACAAGTCCAGCCCCTGCTGCGCGAACGCTTGGAATCGCCGCCTTCGTTTGAAGTTCGCCGACGCATTGAAAAGCTGTTGGACTGGATTGACGAATCGACCGGTTCGCCGCACCAACGCTTGGTGACACAACTGCGGTTCGCTACGGACGGCCGGATTTTGGCGTCGGGCAGTTTGGACAAAACGGTACGGCTGTGGAATCCCCAAACGCATCAAATCCAAGCTCGCTTCGGCCCGCTGGAAGAAGAAGTGACGGCGTTAGATATTGCGTCGGGCTGGATTGCCGTCGGTGACGCCGGAAACAATATCTATTTGTATGATCGACTCGATCGGTCGAGTGAACGTTTGATTTTGACCGGGCACAAGGCAACCATCCGAGGACTCTGTCTCACCAAAGACGAATCCATTTTGTTTTCCGCTGCCGGTTTTGATGCTCGGATCGGTGTGTGGAAGCTTCCGCCAGATGGAACGCAGCCCAGCGACCAAGTTCGCTGGTTGACGGAACACAAAGACGCGGTCATGTGCTTGGCGTATTCACCACAAAAGAATCGGTTAGCCAGCGGCGGCTATGAAAATCAAATCTTGATCTGGGACGTCAATTCGCTGCAAGTGATTCGACGACTGAATGAACCGCAGAGCACGGTTCGGTGTGTGTGCTTTTCGCCCGACGGAAGTTTGCTGGCGGCTTGTGGAGACGACAAAGTGATTCGCCTCTGGAACACTCGGTCCTGGACGTCGACAGAACTGGATCGACAGATGGAAAACGTCCAACATATTTGCTTTTCGCCAGGCGGTGACATTTTCTTGTCAGTCAACAATGCGGGCGAATGTTGGACTTGGGCGCGG
>JAGQOZ010000325.1 GCA_020426955.1 Planctomycetales bacterium | reverse complement strand
CAATTTCCTTGGTGGTCAACATCGCTCCGCCCGCAATCCCGCCGCACAACGCTTTGGCCAAGGTAATCACATCCGGGGTCACGCCAAAATGCTGATAAGCGAACCAATCGCCTGTTCGCCCGCAGCCAGTTTGCACTTCGTCAAAAATGAGCAGTAATTGATGCTGGTCCGCGAGTGCTCGTAAACCTTGCAAAAATTCAGCCGAAGGAATGTTGATGCCTCCTTCGCCCTGAATCGGTTCGACCATAATGGCGCAAGTTTGATCGTCAATCAGTTGCTTGACCGCTTCCAAATCACCGAAGGGAGCGTAATGAAATCCGGGGACAATCGGACCGAGGCCTTCGTGATACTTGGGTTGCGCCGTCGCGGAAGTGGCGCCCAGCGTTCGGCCATGAAAACCGCCCAAGAACGTGATGATTTTGTAGCGGTCGGGGGATGCGTGCAATCGAGCCAGTTTGATGGCGGCTTCGTTCGCTTCGGTTCCAGAATTGCAGAAGAACGCTTGCCCGTGAAAACTGCGTTCGGAAAGCAGCTTGGCCCAGACACCTTGCGATTCAAAGTGCCACGTGTTGGGCACATGGATCAGCGTGGCAACTTGTTCTTGGACCGCTTTGACAATTGGTTCCGGACAATGGCCCAGCAGATTGCAGCCCCAACCGGGAAACAGATCCAGGTATCGTTTGCCTTCACTATCCCAGACGTGCGAGCCTTCGCCTTTAACCAAGCTAACCGGATAACGTTTGTAATTGGGAATGACGTATTCGCCGAACAGGGAAATAACGTCGGACGAACTACGTTGGTCCAGGGCATTCGCGAAATCAGTTGACATGATACTTTGGGTTCCTAGCAAATAAGTAGATCGAATGGAGGCGAAGGGAAAACGCCAAGGAGCGAATAAGTGAATAACTGGTTCACGCTCCGGCTGTGATTTCCGTTCCCACGCCTCGAGTGGTATAGATTTCTAACAGCAGCGAATGACGCAATCGCCCGTCCACAATGTGCACTTTCTTCACGCCATGATCCAACGTTTCCAAACAGGCTTCCACTTTGGGAATCATGCCGCTAGACACCACGCCTTCTTGGATCAGTTGACGAGCTTCCCGGGACGTAAGCGAATGAATCCGAGTATCCGGATCGTTTTTATCTCTTCGGACGCCGTTCACGTCGCTAACGTAAACCAGTTTGTCGGCTTGTAGTTGCATGGCCACGGTGGTTGCCGCCGTGTCCGCATTCACATTCAGCAATTGGCCTGTTGATTCTTCAATGCACAACGACGGAATGACGGGAATCACTTCGTTGGTGCACAGTGACAAAATGGCGGCGGTGTCCACTTGGGTTACTCGACCAACTCGGCCCAAATCAATTGGCTGGCCGTCATCACCGGGTAGCGTGATCCGTTGGCCTTTCAAAACGGTTTGATTTGTATGGTTCAGCGATTGGCTGGAACCGCCCAGATCTCGGATGCGTCCAGCGATATATTCGCTCACTTCATAGCCTAGAACTCGTTTGACAATTTCCAACGTAGCGTCGTCTGTGTAACGCCGACCTTGGATGAAATTTGGTTCGATCCCCGCCTCATCCATCGCTCGTGAAATCGCCGCGCCACCGCCATGGACCACCACCGGCCACATGCCGACCGTTTCCATGAAGACAATGTCCAGCAAAATGTGCCGGAGCGCATCTTCATCCTCCATGACACTGCCACCGAGTTTGATGACCGTCACTTTGTTGCGAAAGCGTCGAATCCATCCGAGCGCTTCAATTAAAACATCGGCTTTCTGAATTGCCTCTTCCAACGCAGCATTCTCCCGGCCTTCGGTGTTCGAAGGTGAGCGGCTTTGTCGCGGCACATTTCAGCCATTGCTTTGTGCATGCCGTGAGTCGGCCTTCCATTGAAAACGGGACATTTTATGGACCGATCGGAAACGGTGTCAACGAAAGAAATCAGCGGAAGACCGCAACAATCCGAATTCGACTTCCGGGTCTAAATTCGTTGCGTAACGGCTTTTTGGGGCACAGCGGCGTATGCTACGCTTGCAAAGATGTTGGTTCGAAGCCAGCAAAACTCGGTATTTTCGCTTTCATTGTCACAATCGAAAAGAATCAGACTGATGACCAAGTCAAAAGCAATTATTTTGGCCGCCGGCAAAGGAACTCGTATGGAGTCCGACCTCCCCAAAGTGCTGGTACAGGCGAAAGGCCGAGCGCTCGTGGAATACGTGTTGGATGCGGTGGAAGCGGCTGGCGTGGACGAATCGATAGTGGTGGTGGGATACAAATCAGACTTAGTGCGAACCTCGCTGGCACATCGCCAGAACATTACATTCGTCGAACAGACTGAACAGTTGGGGACCGGTCACGCCGTACAAGTATGCGCGGCCGAATTGGACGGATTCGATGGTGCCGTCTTAGTCGTGACGGGTGATTCGCCCATGACGCAGTCCGATTCGCTCAAAGCGCTACTGGATCTTTACAATCAATCCAAACCGGCTTGCGTATTGGGAACGCTGGAAAAAGACGACCCAACCGGAATGGGGCGCATCGTTCGCGATGGTCAGGGTAACTTTATGGGAATTGTGGAACACAAAGATGCTTCGCCACAGGAATTGGAGATTCGCGAAGTCAACATGAGCACGTATGTGTTTGATTGCCAACCGTTGCTGGCTTCGCTCAAACAGCTGAAGAACAACAATAAACAAGGCGAATTCTATATCACCGATTGTCCCGGCATCATGAAGCAGCAAGGACTAAATGTTCAAGCTCTGCCGGTTCTAAAGCCCTGTGAAGCACTGAGCGTGAATAATTTGGCCGATCTGGCGCGAGTCGAATCTGAACTCGGCTAAGCAAATCTGCTATCATCTGCCAACAGTGATTTTGGCGCGGCGAAACGGGCTGACGCCGTGTTTACCATTTTGACGGTGTGCAGCTTTCCGAATGGACGGCATTCGACACATTGGTCCATTTGATTGGCGAACCATCATTCCGCAGGACGTGCAGCAGGACGTGTTTCCAGCACGATGATTGATGCGAGAACTTAAGATTTTTAGCGGTCGAGCGAACCCCGCTCTTTCGCGCAAGATTTGCGATTTCCTGAATCTGCGCTTAGGCGAAATTACGCTGCAAGATTTTCCCGATGGCGAAATTGCCTGCAAGATTGACGAAGATATCCGAGGTCGTGACGTCTTTCTGATCCAACCAACTTGTCCCCCGGTCAACAAGAATCTGATGGAACTGTTGATCATGATCGACAGTTGTATGCGAGCCAGCGCGCAGCGAATTACCGCCGTTATCCCTTATTTTGGGTACGCTCGGCAAGATCGCAAGGATGAAGGTCGAGTTCCCATTACGGCCAAGTTGGTGGCCAATTTGATTACTCGAGCTGGTGCCAATCGAGCGTTAACAATGGACATGCACGCTCCGCAAATTCAAGGCTTTTTTGACGTGCCAGTAGATCATTTGTACGGCGCGCCCGTTCTAAATAGCCATTTCATGGACATGGGGCTCTGCTCGGATGATGTGGTGGTGGTCAGTCCAGATGAAGGAAGTATCAAACGCGCACTGGGCCATTCCAAACGACTCGGCGGCACGCTGGCCATTGTAGACAAACGCCGCAGCAGCGCGACACATACTCGGCAAGAGAACATCATTGGCGGCCCCATCGAAGGCAAGATTGCGCTGATGTTTGACGACATGATCAGCACGGCCGGGTCCATCTGTGGTGCCGCGGAAGCGGTCCATCGAGCCGGTGCGAAGGAAATCTACGTGGCGGCCACGCACGGAGTATTGTCGGGGAAGGCCGTGGAAAAATTGGACGCGGCGCCGATCAAGGGCTTGGTTCTGACCGATACGATTCCGCTGGACCCAGAAAAATTGCTGAAGAAGATGACCATTTTGACCGTTGCCCCGCTACTGGGCGAAGCCATCAAACGCATCCACCAAGACGAATCCGTTAGCGAAATCTTTGGCGGTGAAACACCCGCTCCCTAAATCGTTGGGCAAGTGGCAAATTCGAGCGAATTCATATTCTGAGTCAGTTGACACCAAATCGCTTGGCAAACCGTTTGGAACGATGCTTGGCATACCACTGTCGTTTGGCTTGATTTTGCGAATGGCGTCGTTTTCGTTTTCCGTCTGGCATCTTTCGATCCTCGCTATCTGGGTAAGGCTTCCGGTTCTCTACCTCAAGCGTAAATGTGCTTCGCTTGTTACCGGACTTAATCCTTTTCCAACAAGTCGGTTCGCAAAAAACACGCGTGGCCTAATCCGCCCAGCGACACCGGGCCCCGGTTGGGGACAGTTTTCTTGCTCGTTCCGGTATGGTGACCGAATACGTCTGTTATCGGACATGAATACCCCATAAGTTTTGTCGAATACCGAAAGCAGGAAAACTGGAGCACGTACGCATTTCTGCATAAATACACAGAACAGGAGGGCGTCGATTGGGGATTCACTTTCACTATTTTGGCGCGTAAGCTATCTTTTACTTCTAACCTGACAGCGAAATGATGGATGTAACGCGAAGGCAGCACTATGGGGCTTTACGACCGATCTTATTACCGAGAAGAACAATCCGGTTCGTTTTTGTTTTCCGGATCGTCAGGTCGATCGATGGTCACGACGCTGATTATCGTCAATGCGGCTGTCTTTATCGCAGATGCTTTGTTCGCAAAACAGGTGAATGGACAACTTGTTTCTTCGGTTACCGACTTCCTATTGGTTCGGCCCGACACACTTCGCACACCGTGGTATTGGTGGCGAATCCTGACGGCGGGTTTTTCCCATGATCCAAGCAATATTTGGCATGTTGTAGGCAACATGTTCATGCTGTTTGTATTTGGGCGAGACGTCGAGGGATCGCTGGGTAAGAGTCGATTCTGCGGTTTCTATCTGACCGCGATTGTCTTGGGCAATCTGGGGTGGTGTCTGCGACAAGAGGTTTTTGGATACACGGCCTCAGGGCTATTGGGAGCGAGCGGTGCGGTTTCGGCCGTGGTGATTCTGTTTGCCATGATGTTTCCCAATCGCACCGTGTTGTTCATGATGTTCCTGCCCATGAAAGCCTGGGTATTGGGAGTGCTTTACGTTGTGTTCGATGCAGTGAGCGCATTTGGCGCAAGTGGAAACGTTGCAAACGACGTACACCTGATCGGTGCCGCCTACGGTTTTCTGTACTATCGCCACGCATGGGATCTCAGTTTCTTGTTACCGGCAAACTGGTCTCAATTCAAATGGCCTCGGCGTCGAACCAAACTCAAGCTCCACGACCCCGATGCCAAGATTCGCAAGCTGGACGAACAAGCCGATCAGATTTTGCAGAAGCTGCATCGAGATGGCGAGTCGAGTCTATCCAAGAAGGAACGCAAGATCCTGGAAGAATATAGCCGCCGCATGCAACAAAAACTGCGTTAACTGGCCCCTTCCGCCCAAAGAGCCAGCCAACGTGCAGCCGAGGTGCGATTCGCCTAAGATTGTAGTTTTTTCGGGGCGTTGCCTAACGATATTGGTTTGTGCATTGCGTGGTTCGAACCAGAACAGTTTGGGCTTGTCGCGTTCTTGCCTGTAAGGCGTTACGAATCAGGAGTATTGCATGCCTAAGTCCGTGTTCGCGATTGGAGCACATCCAGACGACATTGAATTTGTCATGGCCGGCACGCTGCTGCATCTGCAGGCGGTCGGATTCGAAATCCATTACATGAACGTAGCCAACGGTTGTTGCGGCTCGACGGTAACGGACGCTACAGAAACGGCATCGATTCGCTTGGAAGAATCTCGGCAAGCAGCTCGCCTGATCGGTGCCATCCACCATCCAAGTATCGCGAACGACCTGGAAATTATGTATGACTTGCAGTTGCTGCGAAAGCTGGCGGCAGTGATACGCGAGGTTAAGCCCAGCGTCATTTTGACGCATTCGCCACAAGACTACATGGAAGATCACGTCAACACGTGTCGCTTGGTGGTGACCGCCGCGTTTGCCAGAGGAATGCCCAATTTTCAAGTTACTCCCAACTCGCCCATCACGGACACTCGCGTCACGCTATATCACGCTCAGCCGCATGGCAATTGTGACGCGCTGGGCCAGCCGGTTGTTCCCAGTCTTTTTGTGGATGTGACCGATGTAATGGACACGAAGGCCGAAATGTTAGCCTGTCACGCCAGCCAAAAACGTTGGCTAGATGAAAGCCAAGGGATGGATTCGTACATTGATTCCATGCGTCAGATGTCACAAGCCGTAGGCGCACTTTCGCGAAACTTCGCTTATGCTGAAGGTTGGCGACGCCATTCGCACTTGGGATTTTGTGGCGAAGCAGATGATCCGTTGACGGAATCGCTGCCGCCGTCAATTATCCATCGCGTTCTTGCGAATGAAGTTGATTAACACTGTTTGATTAGAATCCAAACCATGAATCAGAATGAAATTCCCACGCCCGCCATTGCGATCGATTTGGCCACCGTCCAACGCAATTTACAACGCATGGCACACTACGCGGCCGACCACAATCTGCAGCTGCGACCCCATATCAAGACGCACAAATCCAAAATGGTCGGGAAGATGCAACTGGAATTAGGAGCGGTTGGTTTGACCGTGGCCAAGGTGGGTGAAGCCGAAGTGATGTCGGACATCTGTGACGATATCTTTGTGGCGTATCCCACGGTGGATGATTACCGCTGTCGCCGAATAGCCCAGTTGGCTAAACGCATTCACGTTGCTGTCGGCATTGATTCAGAATTGTGTGCCCAGCGATTGTCACAAGCGGCCGTGGACGCCGATGCTGACATTGGCATCTTGGTGGATCTGGATGTGGGCTATGGGCGAACCGGAGTTTGCACAGTCGAAGATTCCGTTCGGCTGGGGAAAATAGTTCAGCAGCTTCCCGGATTATCGCTGGAAGGAATCATGGTCTATTCGGGCAACGTCCTGGGGAATACCGCCGAGCAAGCCGAAATCTTCGCCGGAATGGAAGCCTTGATCGGACAAGCTCGTTTAGCGTGGCTCCAGCACGCGTTACCGGTGGATGTGATTTCCAGTGGTTCGACTCCGTCTGCCTATCAGTCTCATTTCGCACCCAGCGTGACGGAAATTCGTCCCGGAACGTATGTCTTCAATGATCTGAATATTGTG
>JAGQOZ010000324.1 GCA_020426955.1 Planctomycetales bacterium | reverse complement strand
GGTAAATGACCGACGGAATGTTGTCATTCAAACGACCATCCAACTGAATGTCAGCGAATGATCTGTTTGAACCCATTACCGTGACAATCGCAAGCAACAAGGCAACAAATCGAACAGACATTGGGACGCTCCTTATAGCTTCAACCAGTTTACGCCTTCGTCCATGTACATGTCCAACGAGCGTTGTTTCCCATCAAAAAAATCTGTCGTAAAGCAATGAAACTAATTTTGTACGAACCACCAAAAGCCCAAGACCAACATAGCGCCGGCCGCCCAACCGCCCAAAAAGCCTAGGACCGACGTGCGCGAAGGTCGCGGAATCACCAGACCAAAGCGTTCGAACAAGACGGGACGAGGCTGCGAACCAACCGGAATTTGGCACGCTTGCGTGATCGATTCGTTGGGGCCAATCGGCGTTCTAATCAGCGTGTAGAAGCGATCTAGCTTGGCTTCGCTCACGGGCCGAGTGACCAGGCTGACGACAATTCCCAAAGTTGACGCGACCGTCAAGTAAAACAAGATTTGCCACGGTTGGTAAATCTCCAACGCACCTGGTTTTCCGGAAATCAAACCCCATGATTCGGCTATGGGCAATTCGCTTGTCCACTGAATCACGTCAGCCCTAGTGGTAACGTACCAGGCGGTGAAACCGCTAAGTGTGGATGCCCAGGCGCCGGTCACGGTCATCCTTCGCCAAAACAGACTGATCCAAAACGCGATACCGGTCATGGGCGCAATCTTGAACCAGATTTCCAGCAACGCAATGACGTTCTCGACTTTCCAGGCGAACCCGATGCCGACCAAGACGACGAATAGCGAAACCAAACGACCAACCCAAACGTAATGCGTTTCTGGGCGATTTGGTACAGCGGGCTTGTAGACGTTTTCTGTAAACAGGGCCGCAGAAGCAATCATGAACGAATCACACGAACTCATGATCGCCGCTAACAGCGACGCCAAGAACACGCCCAGTAAACCGGGCATGATCGTGGGTAGGAATTCACGGGCCACTCGGCCGTACAGCTGATTCGCCGCTTGTTCTGCTGCCTCCGTGTTACCGCGAAAACTGTCCAGTGATTCACCCTGACTCACATACCAAGCGACTGCGCCAATCGCCGTTAGGCACCACGCAACTGTGCACAACCGCTTGACCAGATTGCCGACCATAAAGCCAATTCGGCCTTCCGTTTCCGTCTTGCCAGCCGCGCACGTCCCCATAGTATGTGGCTGTCCCACAATGCCGACTAATCCTTGCACGCCGAGCATGACAATAAAGAAGATGGAGATTTCGCCCGGAGCAGCCAAGGACAGCATGTCGGCAGCGGTGATGTGTTGGCGAACGCCCGCCATCCCACCGACTGCCGAAAACACACACGGCAACAACATGAACGAAAAGATAATGGTCATGATGCCTTGCACAAAGTCGGTGGCAATCGCCGCAGCCAGTCCACCCGCCATGCCGTAAAACACAAACAGCACGGTGATCAGAATAATGGCGTGATTGGCGTTCAACAAACTGCCGGTGCTGGCTTCAATCACTTCGCCCGCACCTCGCAACATCAAACCAATTTTGACCGCCATTCCCAAAATGCCGACAATGGAAAACAGCACGGCCACGCTTTGATCAAACCGCAACGTCAGGACGTCCGCCGTTGTGACGGCTCGAAATCGCCGCATGATGGGCGCCAACAACCAGTAAAACGGAGTCGGTATCAACCACAGCCATTGGTACCAAATTCCTGACAAACCGTTCCTGGCCGTGGCGGCCGCCACACTGACCGCTTGGTCTGAACCGGTGCCGGTTCCAAACGAATGCATGATCATAGAGAAAGCGCCAAAACGCCGAGGCATAAAGAATTCGCCCACCGAAGTGGATCGTCTGGCCATGATGGCGCCCAACACGGCGATCCCCACCAAATAGCTTGCCAAAACCGTGATATCCGCCCAATGCATTTTGGCCTCGTCTTTTCCTAAGTCAATTTGCCACTAGGAGTTACAATCGAAATAGTATCGTAATCGGCCTCTTTTCGTAAAAAAAGATGTCTGGATTGGTCGCCGGACGTTACTTGGAGGTGTGACTCGTAATACTCGCGGATAAAGTTGCAAAGGAACCAAAATGTATTTCTTTCGAATCGTATTTCTAACAGCTTGTTTTCTGGTCATCACTTCCTGCAGTGGCGTTGCTCGGGCGCAAGAAGTGGACGAAACGGGGCAGACGGAATCAGACGTAAAGCCAGAAAAGAAGAAGCAGGCCAAGCCGCAGTCGCGCGACACCAAAAAGCGTCGACAAGCGAAGCAGCAAGATGCGAATGCCGCCGACGCCGTCAAGAAACGCCTGGGGGCCGCCAAGAAGCGATTCCAGAAGTTGGACGTCAATCAAGATGGTTCGCTCACCTTGGACGAATTTGGCGTAATCCCCAAACGCCTGACCGACGAAGCATTGATCGCCAAGCGCAAAGCGAACATGGAAAAGATGTTCGATCGTCAAGACACCGATGCCGACGGCAAATTATCCAATCAAGAATTCATGGCCGCCATCAAGAAGAACCTGCAAGCTCGGCAAAAACGACTCCAGAAACAAGGCCAAGCCAAGAAGCCGCAATCGCAACAGAAAAAACAAAAGCAAAGGAAGCAAGCACAGCAGCGGTAGGATCCGCATCGTTAACATCGTAATGGACGAGGTGACAAGTCCTTAGCATTGCCCGAGAAACAACTGAGCGTCAAGGCACTAGCCGCAGGTAAGAATAGGGTATCACCGTCGGCTAGCGTCTTGACGCTCACTTGTTTCTCGACATCACCGTCGGCTAGTGATTGACACACACTGGCCTCGGGCGATGGAAGTTCAAGCTACTTCGGCAGGAATGAAATGTGACAGAATCTGACATGCCTTTGATCAAACAGTTTCTTCGTCATCAGAGCGAATTCATGGCGTATCTGATGGCGATCACGCGTGACTTCGAGGCTTCGGAAGAAATCTTTCAGAATGCTGCGGTGGTGGTGATGGAGCGGTCGATCGAACCGAACGAACCGCTTCGAGACTTCCGCGCTTGGGCCAAGGAAGTGGTGCGACGTCAAGCGTTTGCGTATTTGCAAGCAGCCGAACGTAAGCGTGCCAAGACGGTGGCCATGCAGCCCGAATTGTTGGACCAAATCACCAGTGTATTCTTGGATGCGAACCACCAGACCGTTCCCTTCGAACAAGAATCTCTGGCCTTGCGAATGTGCATTTCAGAAATGGAAGCTCGGCAAAGACAAGTTTTGGAGTTGCGTTACAGCCAGCAGAAATCGTTCGCGCAGATTGCGGATATCGTCAACAAGACGGAAGCAGCAGTACAGCGATCTGTGTCTCGTATTCGCAAACGCCTGTATGACTGCGTCCAAATGAAACTGTCCACCTCCGGTTGATTCACTGTGGAGCATGTTCGATGTCCATTGATGCCAAGACAGAACGATTGATTCTGGATCACTTTGACGGTCAATTAACCGCCGACCAGCAAGTGGAATTGGCGCACCGCATGGCATCCGATCCGGCCGTGCGACAAGTGTTCGCACGTTACATGCGATTGGAAGGAACAACGTATGAATTCGGCGCGGCAGGCTTGCTGGCCGAACCACAGCTGCTCGTTTCATCGGCAGCGGATGACGCGGCCCATTCGAATCAGGTGATGCCCGCAGTTCGCTCTTCCAGCAGCGTCTTTCGTTCAAAGTGGATCTGGACAGCAGCGTCGCTGGCGGCGCTGATCTTACTGAGCAGCTTGTGGTGGCTACGACGTTCATGGGAAGTCGAAACGTCACAGCCCATTTTGGGCAGCGTGGTACGATCGATTGGCGCCGTCCAACAGGACCAACCGATTGCGTTAGGACACGAATTGACGACCGGTTTGTTTTCCGTGGACAGTGGAATTGTAGAATTGGAAATGGCCAACGGAGTGGAAGTCATCTTGGAAGGGCCGGCTCGCTGGGAATTGCTTTCGGCAGACAGAACCATTTTGCATTCGGGCCGGCTGCGTTCCAACGTGCCACCTGCCGCCTACGGATTTACCGTGGAAGCGAACTCCGTTCGCGTTGTGGATTTGGGAACCGAATTTGGAATCGACGCCGACACCGAAGGACTGACGGAAGTTCACGTCTTTGATGGCGAAGTGGAAGTGGAAGAGCGAAGTACGACCAAGCCCGTCAGCGCTACTCGACGCTTGCTTTCGGCTGGCGAAGCAATGCGAATGGAACCGTTTGGCGGCGTCCAGAATATTCCGGCAGACCGCAACGCGTTTGTGGATCAAGAGGGCATGGAGCGGCGAGCGGTTTCGTTTGTGACACAACTTCGTCAAGATACGCAAGAACTAATTCGGCGGCGGCAAGACTTCGAACGACAGATAGCGGAACGCGAACGGTCCGTGCGAACGTCCAAGTCATTGCAGCGGTTTCGACGTCAGGCCAATGCAGCTCGAGAAAAACTGAACGCGGCGTTGGCGTCGGATTCGGCGTACCAACACGCGGTGCGACAGCGAGATAAAGTGAAGGCAGAGTTCGAACAAAAGATTCATGCGGCGCTGCAAAACGACCCGAAAACGGCAACTCAGTTACGGGAACTGGACGAATTGGCGGCACAGCTGCCCGCGTTTAAAAAAGAATGGAACCAGTTGCAAAAGTCGCGAGGCGATGTAGCCGAAAAGCGGAAGCTCCAGCGGCAGATGCGAGATGCGCAGCGGCGGAAAGTCCAGTTGGCGAAGGCATTTCGCAACGAACGCAACCGCATTCGCAATCAAAATCCCGAAATCCAAAAAGTCTGGAAACGTTTGGGAAAAGCAAACCGTCACTGTGACGAAGTATTGTCACACAAGCGATTTGATGCGGTGCGCAAAGAAGCGAATCGACGTCGACTGCAGTTCACTAAAAACCTGAAGCAGCAGATGCAATCTGACAAATCGTTGGCGACGCTTCGCCAACAGCATCAGGCTGTGTTAGAAAAACTGAAGGAAAATCGACAACTCGTTCAGGCCGCGCGCGCACTGGACCGGATGGTGGAAACCGATGCCCAGCAAACCGAATGGGACTTGGAAGCTGACAAGGAGATTTAGATGAATCAAATTCGCTTTGCGGACAATTGGCGGCCACGTCCATTTCAGCGTCGACTTTTGATGGTCGTGTTTTGCATCTTCCGTTTTGGAGTTCCCGTTACCGCGGATTCACCGGCCGAACCAACCGACGCGGGCTTGGCGTTTTTTGAAAGCAAGATTCGTCCTGTGTTGGTGGCCGAATGCTACGAATGTCATTCGCAACAAGCGGGCAAGGCCAAAGGCGGCCTGACGGTGGACACTCGCGAAGCAATTCGCCAAGGAGGTGAATCGGGACACGCGGTGATCCCCGGCAATGTCGAAGAAAGTTTGTTGTTGAGTGCTCTGCGTCACGAATCGTTTGAAATGCCGCCGTCCAAGAAACTGGATGATTCCGTGATTGACGCGTTTCAACAATGGATTGAAATGGGCGCGCCGGATCCTCGTGATTCCCTTGCGGAAACTGCCAGTGCGAATCGAGAAATCGACTTGGAATCGGCGCGAACCTTTTGGGCGTTTCAGCCGGTGGTGCGACCTGAAGTGCCGGTTGTCGAATCGAATTGGCCGCTGAATGATGTCGACCGATTTGTGTTGGTCAAGCAGCAGGAACATCAATTGACACCCGTGGCGGATGCGGAAAGGCGAGCGTGGCTGCGCCGCGTGACTTTTGATTTGACCGGATTGCCACCCACGCCGCAACAAGTGCAAGCCTTCTTGGTGGACGATTCGCCAAACGCGTATGCTGCCGTGGTGGATCGGTTGTTGGATTCGCCTCAGTTCGGCGAACACTGGGGCCGACACTGGCTGGATGTCGCTCGGTATGCGGACTCCATCGGGAAGACTCGCAACTATCCCTATTCGCACGCGTGGCGGTATCGCAATTACGTTATCGATGCGTTCAACGCCGACAAGCCGTATGACACATTCCTTCGCGAACAATTGGCGGGCGATCTGTTGCCGGCCGATTCGAACGAGGATCGCGCAGCAAAGCTGATCGCTACCGGGTTTTTGGCCTTGGGTTCGCACGATTTGAATGAACGCAATCGAGAACAATTTGCCATGGATGTGGTGGGGGAACAAATTGATGTGACCAGTCGCGCCATCATGGGCCTGACCGTCGGGTGTGCTCGCTGCCACGATCACAAGTTCGATCCGATCCCGACGAATGACTATTACGCGTTGGCTGGCATCTTTCGCAGTACCGAACTGCTGATGGGCTACGGCAATCGAATCGGTGGTAACAACCAAGAAGATGGCAATCGGTATCATTCGCTCTCCGAAACAGCCTTGGCATCGCGCGAACCAGTGCAGTCAACCGTCGCAGATGATTCTGACGGACCGCCAGACGCAGCTCAAGCGAATCGAATCATTAAGCAATTGCAGAAGCGTCGGAAGTCGATTCAGCAAGACGAATCGCTGCGGCCCGTGCAAAAGCAGCGTCGCTTACAGAAGCTGAATCAAAATCTGAAACAAGCGCAAAAGCAACTGAAGCAACTTCGCCAAAAACGTGACGCGGCGGCCCAACCGGTCGACGGGCCGGTGGCTATGGGCGTGCGAGATGCGAGGCGAATTGCCGATAGCCCGGTGCATGTGCGAGGTGACACCGGCAATTTGGGCGAAGTAGTGCCACGAGGATTCTTGCAGGTGATTTTGCCAACCGAAAGGTTGGGACAAACGTCGATGCCAGTCACCTTGCCGAAGAATTCCAGCGGCCGTTTGGAGCTGGCGGACTGGTTGACTTCGGGCGATCATCCGTTGACGGCGCGAGTGATGGTGAACCGCATTTGGAGCCATTTGTTTGGCGAAGGCATTGTACGCACGGTCGACAATTTTGGTGAAATGGGACAACGTCCTTCGCATCCAGAACTGCTGGATTTCCTGGCGTCGGAATTCATGGATCAGGGTTGGTCCGTCAAACAGTTGATTCGCCAAATCACGCTCAGCCGCACCTATCGTTTGAGCACCACCGACGATGATGGGAACGCGAGCATTGACGGCGACAATCAGTTTCTGTGGCGCATGAACCGTCGGCGTCTGGAAGCGGAAGCGATCCGAGATGCCATGCTGGCGG
>JAGQOZ010000323.1 GCA_020426955.1 Planctomycetales bacterium | reverse complement strand
TTCCTCCACTTGATTGCGAAGCTGATAAATGTGTCCCAAGACGTCGTTGGCGTCAGCAGCATACATGGTATCTGCATCGGGAAATTGAGTTCGCAATTGATCTGTGACACGCCGAATCTTTGCTTCGGCATTATCCCATTTCCCCAACATCATCAGCGACTCGGCCCATGGAATCTGGAAGCTGACGGAAAAGATATCGTCAGCCAGCACGTCATCTTCTGAAAACAGGGCGTCAATTTCTTCGTATATTTCGGCAGTTGCAGCGTAGTCTCCCAATCCCAGGTATGCATTCGCAATGGATGCCAAAACACTGATCTCTTCAGCCGGTATCAAACCACTGCTTTTGACGCCGTAACGCGCTTGTTCTAGAATATCGACGACTTTGACATCATGTGCCGCCACATAAGGATTGGGTTTTCGAAACGAATCACTAATAAATTGCAGCACGCGTTCATTGCGTTGGTTTAACGCCGTAATTTTCTGCAACGAAGCTTCCGCTTCCTCTTTTTGTTGATCCGCTTCGAGACGCAGTTGTTCCGCTTCGATACTTTTGGCAATTGCTTCGCGTGTTGCCGAGTTCGCCTTTATCAGTCCAAAGGTAGTTCCGATGATGCCAAAGACAAGACTCGCGAGTAATGCTGCACTGACCGCTAACTGCGCCCAATGCTTGCCGGCAAACTTTTTCCATCGATAGCCTAGGGTGGGCGAACGTGCCAAGACCGGGTCACCGTTTAGGTAGCGTTGCACATCGTCCGCCAACGCTTGGACGGTGGGATACCGTTCCGCCTGTTCTTGCCGCAGCGTCTTCATCACCACCCAGTCCAAGTCTTGGGACAAGATTTGTGCCAGACGATGCGGTTCCGTCCTTCGGTCTTGAGCAGTAATGCCGACGTCCTTGTTGGCCGCGATACACCTCGACGGCGGTGGAAAATCAGCCTTGGTAATGATGTCCATCGTGGATGCGACACTGCTGCCGGTGGACCGCTGCGACCCGACCAGCGGTGTCACTCCGACTAAGATTTCGTACAGCAAAATGCCAAGTAAAAATACGTCTGTGCGCGTGTCAATGTTTCCCAGCTGATTGGAAACTTGTTCGGGACTCATGTATTGAACTGTGCCTAAAATTTGGCCGGTTTGGGTGTCGAATGTCTTTCGAGTCAAATGGACTTCCGGTTGCAGTGCTTTCGCTAGTCCAAAGTCAATTACTTTGACAATGGGCGCCTCCTGCGTACCGGCTACCAAAACGTTTGACGGTTTGATATCGCGGTGGATAACGCCCTTTTGATGAGCGTGTTGCACGGCGGACACAACTTGCAAAAACAAACGCAAACGTTGCGGAACATCCAGTTGATATTGGTCGCAAAAGGTGGTGATCGGCTGACCGTCCACAAGCTCCATGGCGAAAAACGGGACACCATCTTTGGAGACACCCGCATCCAAAAAAGTGGCTATGTGCGGGTGCTCCATCAGCGCCAGTGCTTGCCGTTCTGCTTCGAACCGAACCATCATGGACGAATCAAATTGATTTGACTTGATAATCTTGACGGCGACGTCTCGCTGCACCGGCGACAACTGTTTTCCTCGCCAAACGACTCCCATTCCGCCTTCACCAAGAATTCGATCGAGCCGAAAATTCTTAAGGCGGACGGCATCAGGTCGCGAAGCGGCATCAAAGCCAATGGTGGTAGGATCTTTCATTCGAATCGCCTTGAAAATGACACAGGCTCAGCGTAACCGAAAAAGGCAGCGTTGCGATGGATCGCAAAATGCGTCACAAGGCACTGCAATAAAACGACTTGCGTCTTCCAATGTAAACCTCAATCTCCATAAGGCCATTGGTTTTCGCATGTTTGTTTCCGCCGGCTATTGCTATTGAAACTGCGATTTGGTGTCTTTTGGGCAGATTTGGACACGTTCGCGATAACACAAATTGAGTCTGTTCCCGCTTAGAGGAAATGTTTTTATTTTTTTGTGGAAATGGTCCACCATACTGCAATAAGCAGTGTAGAGCATCATTCGGCACGGGCAATTCTCCGCGTTTTTTCAACATTGCTATGCCTTGTGCACGCTGAACGGCGATGCGCCGGTCCACTTCGCAACTTCGATATATCAGCATGTTGGGGCTGGCGTATCCCGTTTCATCGCCTTTGCACGCTGATTAAGACAAAATGGATCATGGTAGTCATGATTGAACCGCCGCTTGATGTTTTGGACCAAATCAACTCGATCTGCGACGAGTTTGAACGGGCCCAGGGCACGGCGGAAATCGACCCGCTTCTGGAACGGATCCCGTCGCAATTTCATGTCAATCTACTGACTTGGCTGATTCCTCTGGATTTGGAACAACGTTGGTCGCGAGGGTTCCCGGTTAAGCCGTTGCGAACGTATTTGGAGCGGTTTCCGATTCTTTTGGAACATCCCAATGCATTGCAGCGTCTGGCGATTAGTGAATTCCGAATTCGCCAGGAAGTTGGTGATGCTCCGGCAATTGACGACGCTCTGGATTCGTTTCCCGAACTGCGCGAACCGCTGGAGCCAATCTTTCGAAGAACACTATTCGAATTGTCACCGTGCCAAGTGCGAGTTTTCCGGGACGATGAACTGGCCAATGTATTCGTCCTGGATCGGTTAATCGAAATTGGGCGTCAAAGCTCGGGCGAACCTGACCCAATTGCGCTGTCAATGCAAGGCGACTCGAGGGCCAGGCTGATCATTGCGGATAGGCACGAGACGTCGGTTTCTCGAAAGCACGTTTCCTGCGAAATTCTACGCAAACACCAAATCCGCATCCTCAACTTTAGCGTTCGATCGTCCGTCGTCATCAACGGCCAACGGTCTCTGGAATCCGGTGTGTCTTGCGTAGAACGTCCTCCGTTTACGTTACATCTGGGCCCCAAGACCCTGAGAATTGAATAGTGCTTTCCGACGCAACATTCGTCATTCTTTTGCGATATTCTGCGAACCACCAAATCTTTCACACCGCTGAAATACGCGAGTGGCCCACCAAGTGATATTGGCAGGAAGCGTGTCGGCACATGCCTGCATAGCCTTTTTCGAATTGTCCAGCATGGCGAGCCCTGATTCTGTTTCGCCCTGATCTAACAGACAACACGCCATTAGATTCTGCTTCCGTGCTCCCATTGCCGTTGCCAATGGCGCATTAGGAAGTCCTGACAACACATTGGCTGCTTCGTCAAACCGGCCCAATTCCACCAATGATTCAGCCCAACTTAGCTGACATAGGAATTCGAATCGACTTGGCGCCGCTAAATTGGAAGGCACCTGCACGACACGACGCAACAGCGCTTCGGCCTCCTCAAATTCGCCCAGGTCTAGCATGACACACTGCAATGCGGCGGCAGTTCGTCCCCACTGATCACAACGCGTTCCCGCAATACATTCAATTCTCTCAAGGGCATCCGCCAGTTCATTGCGAGCCATCTTTTTATCGCCTGCGCGATGCAACAACATGGCGTAGTTCACTTGGCACGTCAGCGTATCCAAGTCATCCGGGCCGAATTGCGTCACAAGCTTGCCATACAGCGAGGCCATACGTTGTGCTGCATCAGGAACGTGCCCGGACAGCGCCAAGGCATTTGCTAGGTTCACTTCCAGAATTAACGTCTTCCGTTCGGTCACGCCTAACCGAAAACGCGACGCTATGGAGGTTTCATCAAAGGCGACAATCGCATTTTCAATATCGCCCACGTCTAATAGCGTTCGGGCTGTGAGATATCCAATTTCGAGCCCAAATTTAGAGGCCAATCGGTCACTGGACACGGTATCTTGAAACAACCTGAGTGATTCTGTGGCGGCTTCGTTGTATTGCTTCAGTTGAACCAATGCTTCGACGAGTGCCTGGCGACATTGCAGTGCCAAAACGTCAGTTGGTCCCGCCGAGCATTCAATTCGCGTGATTTCTTGCCGAAGAACCGACAAGCCCAATTTAGCATGTCCCGTCGAAAAATGGCATTTGGCCAACGCCATGCAAACCTGAGATCGAATTTCGCTATTTATCGCTTCGTTGGCAACCAGCGTCTCCAGAATTTCGCGTTCTTCCGCGGTTCTTCCTTGTCGAGACAACAGTTTTGCCAGTCTCAGCTGCACCTCGCACAAACGGTCTGCCGACACGATCGGCAGAAGCTGTTGATACGCCACTTCCGCTTCTGCCAACTCGCCGCTGTTTTGCAAACAGACTGCCCCGAGAATCTGTACGCTTTCCACCAGCTGTGGATCCAGATGGCGCCCGTCTTTAATGGCCGATTTCATCTGCAGCAGTTGGCGATTGGCCATTTCGTTTGCCCCAGCACGAAGGAACACCGTAGTGAGAGCGATTCTGGAACGTACGGTTTCGTCGTGAGCTTCGCCCAGTGTTTGGGCGTACAGTGTCACGGCTTCTTGGAATAAATCGCCAGCGGTCTGCCACTCACCAATGGCCATTTTCGAACGTCCAATTGCATCCAATACACCAGCTCGCTCCAACGGTTCCAGTGACTCGGTACGAGCGTTGCGAATAAAACGATCCAACGAATCACGCCACTGGGATTCCCCTGACGTCGCGTCTACATCCACTTGTCCAAAGGACGAAGCGACAAAGTTTAGTACTCGCGTATTACGTTGATTCAGTTGCCTGACTTCTTGCAGGGATTGCAACGCTGCAGCTCGTTCACGTTCTGCGTTCTTTCTGGCAACAATCGCTTCGCGTTCACTTAGTTTGGCTGCCGCCTCAGCCTGTTTTGCATACTTGAGCCCAATCCCGGTTCCCACGATTCCAAGCAATAGTGTTATGATCAAGGCAGCGGCCGCAACTAAACTTCCTTGATGCCGCCGCCCAAATTTCTTGACGTGGTACCAACGAGAACGCGAGTGAGCATCCACCGGTTCATTCCGCAGGCAACGCCGCACATCATCGGCCAGGGCTTGGACAGTCTGGTAGCGAAGGCTGCGGTCGACGTCCATCGCTTTCAACACAATCCAGTCCAAGTCTTGCGATAACTGCCGAATGTAACTTTTGCGATCGGCTGAACGAGCGTCAAAGAAGACCGGACTAGCGGAACTAGCAATCTGAGACGGCAATTTGAATTCGCCATGCCGAACAAAGTTCAACAGCTCGGGCACGCTCGATTCGCCCGACCTTTTCTTTTCGCCCACCGGAGTCGTCCCGGCAAGTAAACGATACAGCAGCACTCCTAGCGAATAGACGTCCGTCCGGGAATCAACGTCCATTTCACCTAGTGTCGCTTGTTCCGGGCTCATGTATTGAACGGTGCCAATGAGTTGTCCTGCCAACGATACCAAATCTCGATCAACCGGCGTATCACTGGGACTGAGCAGTTTAGCCAGCCCAAAATCAATGACTTTAACTTGCGGTTGTCCATCAATTTGTCGGACTAGAAGGTTGGACGGCTTGAGGTCGCGATGGACAACGCTCTTGTTGTGAGCAAACTGAATGGCATCACAGACTTCTAAGAATAGATTCAGTCTATCCCGCAAATGGAGCTTTGTCTGATCGCAATATCGGTCCAGAGGGACGCCATCCACATACTCCATAGAAAAATAGGGAACACCATCGGCGGAGAGTCCGGATTCGTAGATGGTGGCGATATGAGGATGATTCAGCATCGCCAGCGTATGTCGCTCCAATTCAAACCGCCGCTGTCCTTCGGCAGAATGAAATTGTTGTTTGGCAACTTTGATGGCCACACTTCGCGTCAGCGGTTCGGTTTGTTCGGCAAGCCAGACAACGCCCATGCCCCCTTCGCCAATGACATCTTTCAGGACGTAGTTTCCCACACGAATGGGCTCCCGGATACCCTCGGACGCAAATTCCGATGTATTCGCTTCGCTCCATTCGACAGATTGCTCGGAATTTCTGGTCATACACGTACTCGATTTACCTGATCGAACATCACCGCGTGAAATTATTTTGTTCGAAAAAGAACAACAGCTACCCCGACATGATACTCGGTAATTCCACTCCGACGAACAACCAACGAATTAGATCAACTAATACACGGGAATCCGCGAGTATTATCAGGCGGCAAGCGCAACATAGAAATTGGAGAATGATCGTTTTACCCAGAATCGACACCGTGCTATCGCATCGTGACGGTCAGGCACGCTAGCATCGGCGCATCTCGCCCGCACAACATGAACCTCGCCGGCTAGCGTGCCTCTCCCCTATTTGCTCTAATCTCTGCAAGTCACGTTTTCACCAAAAAACTGGTGTCTCGTCGGGCTATTTTGGCTATCTGTTTTTTTCAAGCGATTCTGAATACTTGTGAAAGATTCATTACAAACTTGGATCACGCGGATTTCTTCAGGAGACGACGAAGCGGCGGATTTAGTTTGGAACGAATGCTATGCCGAACTTTTGCGATTCGCACAGCACCGCTTGGGCATGGTACCCGCCCGATACGAATTAGCGGAAGACGTGGCCCTGAGTTCTATCAACAGTCTGATTGTTCGCTTGCGAGATGGTCGACTGGAAGCACTGGAAAGTCGTTCCGAACTCTGGAAACTGCTGTACACCATCGCCTACCGCAAGATCGCTCGTTTCCATCGCAAGAAGTCCAGCACAGAAACTTCCATGCCGACAGATGCGGAGTTCCAGTTATCGGCTACCGTCGACGAACTGCAAACAACCACAGACGAACTGCTTGCCATTCTTCCGGACGATACGTGTCGCAAAATAGGCATGTTGTTTCTGTCCGGTTTTAAATTCCGAGAAATCGCGGAAGAGGTCGGCTGCTCGGCCGAATCAGTGCGACGCAAAGTGCATTTGATTCGCCGCAAATGGGAAAACGTACTTTTTCCGGAAGAATGATTGGCTTGGCGGCATAGAGTCGTTATCGAAAGCGTTCCGCCGCTTCCACCGCCAGTTCGTCACAACGTTCGTTTTCAGGATGGCCACTGTGACCGGGGACGCGAGTGTATTTGATCTTGTGGCGCAGAATCAATTGGTCCAATTGCCGCCACAGATCTTCATTCTTAATAGGTTTCAACTTGCCTCCTTCTTTGCGTTTCCATCCGTTGGTTTTCCATTTCGGCAGCCATTCGCTCATTCCTTTGCCCACGTAAACACTATCAGTGAATAGTTCCACAAAACAGGGGCGATTCAACGTTGCCAGTCCTTGGACCACG
>JAGQOZ010000322.1 GCA_020426955.1 Planctomycetales bacterium | reverse complement strand
ACTATCGCGTTCGGTAACAAGATCGTTGGTCGTCGCAGTCCCACCACCGCTGGGCCAATCGCCGCATTCACCGTACAGATGCGAACCGAACGCCGCAGCCCCAGCGTATGACGCAATCGATCGACCAACCGCGAAACTTCGTCCGGAGTGGCGACCCTGTGCCGAACCACTCGGCGAAAAAACACCGTCAACCGCATCGTCATCCACACGGCCGTCACCCCTGCTCCGCACGCCCACACGATCCACAAGCTCTGCCACAGG
Source organism: Planctomycetales bacterium (assembly GCA_020426955.1). GTDB lineage: Bacteria > Planctomycetota > Planctomycetia > Pirellulales > Pirellulaceae > JAGQOZ01. The sequence continues at coordinate 6,884 of JAGQOZ010000322.1, read as the reverse complement.
AACGACCTCGCAACTGTTTCCGAGGTATCGTTCGCGTGTGACAAGCGTTGGTCATGCTTGTTTCCTTCAGGCGAAAGCGTTTTTGCCTGACCGCTGTGAATGCGTACCACAACAGCATCGGCGCGATTCGGCGCCCACGGCACGGACTTTGTCGTTGCCGCGTTCGATTCGACCGAAGCGAATTGGTTCGAAGTTTGCCAGATGGAATCCCAGCAAAACAGGCCGATCGGGCTGGAAACCAAGGGCGGCGTGATGCATTTCAGCAAGACCAATGCCCATAGGGCGTGAGCGAGCCGAGGCCGATCCGTGGCAAAGATGCGCACCAGCAACCCAACGACGATGGCTAACAGCGTGACTTGCACCGCGTGGCGCAGGAACAGATCCCAAAAATTCATCACGGTGCCTCCTGTTGGTCGGACGCGTCTAGGCGTTCAATCAGTTGGCGAAGTTCGGCCAATTCGTCCGCCGCGATGCCTCGTTCTTCAATCAAATGTCGAACCAGCGGCATCGTTTCGCCACCAAACAGTCGTTCGACCAAATCATTCACAGTGTCTCGAATCACCGTTTTCGCTCGCGCCTTGGCCGCATAGATGCGAATCCGCCCCTCCAGCTTGGAAGTTGCATAGCCTTTGGCCTCCAAACGCCGCAGATACGTCTGCACGGTCGAAAAGTCGATTGATTTTTCTTCGCACATTGCCTGGTACACCGCGCGTACCGCGGCTGGGCCCATTTGCCACAGCGTTCGCGCCACCTCCATTTCTCCTTTGGACAACGCCGGACGATCGACCATCCTGAACTCCTTCCTGTACCGAACTGACGAACTTTACAACCACGTACGCTTGTACGCCAAGACTGTAGCAGTACAAGTGTACGTGACGCAAGTCCGCTTTTTTCAACTACCTATTCTGAATGGCGCTTTCGGCGCAGGGCGAAGCATTTGAAATCGCGTCGACCGAGATGGGTTCCAGCAAGAATTGAGCGAAGATGCGTCGCAAATGATGTAGCGAAACATCACTTTGATGGACAACACCTAGCTGCGCAGCGTCGGACCAAGTTTGCTTAAGAACCAGCAGCGTTGACGCCAGCGATTGATTGTATCAAGAAGTTTGAGAACTTTGCGAATTCGTCTGCGGCGTTGTTGACAGATGAGGCGAAGCCGAATGCATGTTTTTGCTGGCACGCCCGACTTCTCGAGGATCGGTGTCGTACGGTCGGAGATGCGATTCGTGCCAGCCGAATTCTTGGATGTAGGCGGAATTGAGTCCCAAACAGTTCGTCGACGCACATTGGTCTCGGAACTTGCACTGATGAAAACCGTTCCGATGAAATTCGGGCCAAAAAGTCGGATCGATAAACAGTTTGGGCTGCGTATTGTCCAATGCCAAATGATCGGCTCCTAGCAGGCATTCCGGAAAATTTTTGACTTCGACCGCTCGGCCATAATCTTGAGCTCGATGGATGGCCGTTCGCAGATACGGAAGCAGTTCCAAATGCGAAACAATTAACTGTTTGTCATCCGTTTCGCTCATGGGCCAATAGTTCCAGAAGTCCATCTGTACAAGTCGCCGCAAGTGCCTAAGCAGATCCACAAGTTCCGGAAGTTGTTGGTAACAACGCTGCGTCATGACGGTATTGGTCAAGATCGAAACGCCGTCCAGTTGGTCCAGATTTTCGAGGCCTCGCATGGTTTTGCGAAAGGAACCCGGGACCGCCGTAATGGCGTCGTGCGTCTGTTCGTCGGCCGCAGTGACACTGACAAAGAATTCGTCCACGCCAGCACTAACCAATTGTTGACAATACTGTGGATCTGCTAGTCGCATGCCGTGCGTCTGAATGCGGACGTGCTCAAAGCCATTGTCACGAGCGACCGTTGCGAGACGAGCTAAATCGCTGCGCAGCGTGACTTCCGACCCCGTCAGAATGAGTCCCTTCCACTGTCGGTGCTGCAGATTGTATTCAATCAGTTCGAACAATTTTTCGTCTGAGGCTGGTTCCAGACGGTCCATGGTATCTTCAATCATGCAGTGTTCGCATTTCAAATTGCAGCGGAAATGGATGGTCAGTTCCACGTAGTCGGCATGTCGAAAAATTCCCATGATGAATGATCCTCCGTTTGTAGTCCCGCCTTTAGGCGGAAAAAGCGGCTAGAAACCCGCACCTGCACTAACTCGTATTTAAACGAACTGGATTCCGCCTAAAGGCGGGACTACGAACTTGTAAGTCTAACTTTTATGTGTTGCTTCATTTCATGTTACTACGAATAACGCTTTGCTTGAATCAACATGAACGGCATATCCAATTGAATGGACAGACATTCCAAGTCCTGAAAGCCGATTCGTTCCAATTGGTTCAAATAGAACGCAGGACGACGATACGATCGAAAGAACAACAGCGTTGGCAGCGAACCGTATGTCCATGGCGTTTCGGACCAGTCGGTCGCCATGCGTTCAAAAATAATCAATTGTCCGCCCGGGCGCAAACTGGAAAACGCTCGTTCCAAGAACCGAATGGATTCGGCTTCGGGCCAATCATGCAACATCGACTTGAACGTATAAACGTCGGCCGATGGCAAAGCGTCTTGCAGGGCATTCCCGGCTTGAAACTGGATGCGATCACTTTCGGCTGTCCCTGCCAAATGTTCGCGGCCAATTTCACACACCAGCGGCAAGTCAAATACTGTGGCGTGCAACCGAGCGAACCGTCGGCAGAGCTGTTTGGCAAATTCTCCGCTGTTGCCACCTACGTCCACTATGTCTCGATAAGAATCGAAGGCCAACGAATCCACGATTTCTGGCGTTTCATACCGAGTGAGCGCGGTGGTGAGTCGCATCCAACGTTTGGTATTGGCATAGTTTTCCGGCGAATATTCAAAACACCGCTGATAGGAGAACAATTGCAGCAATCGAGATTCCGCCATGAACTGCGAAGTATCCGCCAGCAGTTGATCAAAACGGTCTATCCAATCCACGGCCAGCAGATTTGCGAATTCCATTTTCGTTTCCAGCAAATCTCGGAATGCCAACGCTTGCCGGAATTCGTCGGTCAGTCGAAATGACGCTTCGCTTTCCGCAGTGTCCAATTCGGTTCGTTCGATGACTCCGCCCTGCCGCAACAAACCGACCAGCAATTCCGCCGCGGTTGGATCGAGCGCACCGCCTTGCGCTAGTTCGGATAGCCGCTGCGGTGCTGACAACATGCTGTCAATCCAACCACAACGAAACGCGGAAGCCAGACTACGACAATAAACGGCCGACTCCAGAAATCGGTCAACGCACAAGTAATCCGGCGGTGAATGGATGGGCGAATGACACGAAGTTGACGCTGTTGCCGTGGCCACCAGAACAAGTCCTTCTTTGGATTCGCGAACAGAGGGCTTTTCTTTCACGCCAAGTGTTTATCGGTTCGATACCTAGCCCAAGCGGGACGAATTTGCCGTTTCGCTGATAATCGAATCCTTTCTGCCAGCTTGCAGTCATTGCCAGCTTGGTGGCAACAAAAAAAAGCACCATTCGCAAAGGAGCAATTCAAATGTCGCAAGACGTGGCAGTTGGAACGGAAACGCCAGCCGTGCGAACTCTGGCCGGCTTTCTTCGCTTGGTGGAAATCGAAGCGGTCGACTGCCAACGTTATCCGACGCTGGTCGAACAGCTGCGCACTGGTGCAGTACACGCCATTGTGATCCATCAGGTCTATCCGGAAGCAACGCTTCGCCGCGTGGTCGCTCGTCTGGAATCTCACGATCCGCCCTTCCAGCAAACGTGGTTTCCCGAGGCTTTTCGGTCGTTTTTCTATGGCCGCAATTTGAATCTGGACGAACCAAGCTTGCCGCATTACTTTGCCGATGCCCATTCGTTTCATCAACAACTGAACGAACTCTTTGCACCCGACAAGTCGCCTCAACAACACGTTGCAGATCTGATTGGCCAATTGGACCAGAGCCGAGCATTCCGAGCTGCGCCGGGACCCAACGCTGACGACTCGTACATGTTTACCACCATCCGCGGACACTTGGAGGGCGGTTTTATTCCAGCGCACTGTGACAACGAACAGTCACTGCGTCCTTCGTACCAGCACCTGGCTACGTTGGTGGAAGGTCACATTATGTCGTTTGTGTTGTCGCTGGGCGCACCGCTGCAAGGTGGCGAACTGCAAGTCTACAATCATTTGTATTCGCCCCAAGCCACCGCCGCCATGAACGACGATCGAACCGGACTGGACGTCGACCCGGAATCACTACCGTCCGTGCGATTTCGCTTACCAGCCGGAACCATGATTTTGGTCGACTCCGGCCGATATCTGCATCGAGTCACCCCGGTTGGCGGCGTCAAGAAACGTTGGGCCATGTGCAGCTTTTTTGCCAGAAGCGTTGACCACCAACAACTTTACTGCTGGGGTTGAGGATGGCCACAATACCCAAATACTTTGATTCCATGCTGACAGGCTATCGCCAAGGTTTGGTCGGCCGCTTTGTACATTTGGGCCATTGGGACGAACCGCCTGTCGACGCGAATGACAACGCCAACGAATTTCAAACAGCACAGGAACGCTTGAATCAAGCGGTTGTCGATCTGGCCGAATTGCAAGACGGGCAAGCTGTGCTGGACGTTGGCTGTGGCTTTGGCGGAACGTTGGCCTGCATCAATCAGCGTTGGCACAACATGTTCTTATGCGGCGCAAACATCGATTCGCGACAACTGGACGTTTGCGCCGAAATCGTCGCCCAACATCATAATTGGTTCGAATGGCATGCTGCCGACGCGTGTGCCCTGCCCTTTCGCGATCGATACTTTGACCGAATTGTGTGCGTGGAAGCGATGTTCCATTTCGCATCTCGTCAAACATTTCTGGCCGAAGCATGGCGAATTCTCAAACCGCACGGCATCTTGGCAGTGTCCGATATGACGGTCACGTTGCCGCACGAATCGAACGCGTTTCCCTGGTTTTGCGCCGGCGCCATCATGCAAGACGGCTACGGACCTTGGCCCGACTTTGGCAGCCGCTTTGGCAAGAATCCGCAAGACTATCAGCAACTGGCGTGCGAAGTCGGCTTCGAACTAACACAAATCGTCGACGCCACCGTGGCGACTCGTCCCAGTCATCTCTTTACCTGCGGACAAGCGGAATGCCCAGCCGCAGAATCATGGTCGGCAACACCAGACAACCCGTTGGCTCGCGCCGCGCTACTTTTGCGTTGGCTGCACGAACACAACTATCTGCGTTACTGGTACTTGCAGTTTCGCAAACCGGCTTGAAGAAAACCATGAGTGAAGGGCTCGAGAAATGAATGCCATTCGGCGAATCGCGTTTGTCTGCATGACGCCCGAAATCGACGCCAACGAACACGAAGGTGCCGATCTGCCCAGCTACGGCATTCACCGCATCTTGGCGTCGGTAGCGGCCGATCCCGCATTGCAACATTGCCAGTTGGGATTGATTGACATGGGCCAAGCGGACGTGGAGGCGTATGTACGAGCCCTCGTTTCCTTCGAACCCGATCTGATTGGCTTTTCCGTTTACGTTTGGAGCACTCCTTGTTTGATCGAAGTTGCCAGACGATTTAAAGAGCTTCGACCGAACTGCACCATCGTCTTCGGCGGTCCGTCCGCTCGAACCAAAGTCTTTGATGTCTATCCCAACGTGGAACCGCACGAATGTCTGGACGCCGTGGTCAGTGCCGAAGGAGAAATGACGTTCCGCGAAATCGCGCGGTTGTCTACGCTTGATCACGCTCACTTAGCCACTGTCGGCGGATTAGACCTGGCGACGCCGGACGGTTGGCATCACACGGGCGCGAGAACACCGATTCGGCATCTCGACGACATCCCGTCGCCATTTCAAATGAGCATGATGCGAAGGAATTCCGTCGCGTATCTCGAGACCTATCGCGGCTGTCCACTAGGCTGTCGGTTTTGCGAATGGGGCGCCAGCGACAGTCCTAAAACCGTCTTTTCGGCCGAATATCTGATGCGCGAATTGCACGCCTTTGCGGTCACTTCGTGTCCTTCGGTCTTTCTGCTGGACGCAGGGCTGAATTTGAATGCTCGCGCGTTTCGCAACCTGGTCGCGGCAGAACGCGAAGTCGGATTCTTGCGTTCGGCTGGGTTGTGGGCAGAGATCTATCCTTCGCATGTTCGCGATGAACATCTGGAATTTCTCGAGACGGTTGGCACTGGTTATTTGGGAATCGGCCTGCAGTCCCGCGACCCGGCCGTGCTAAAAAATCACGATCGTCCTTGGGATCAAGATCAATTCGAACAGTCAGTTCGCCAGTTGGCCGAAGTGGCGTTCGGTGAAATTCAAATCATCTTTGGTTTGCCCACCGATTCGCCTGCCGGCTTTTTGGAGACCCTAGCGTTCGCTCGATCTTTACCCGTAGGCGTACGAGCCTATCATTGCTTGGTGCTGCCCGACGCCTTGTTGACTCGTTCTAAGCCCGATTGGAACGTCCAGTTTGACCCGGTGACGTTGGAAATGCACCGTTGTACTGGGTGGACTTACGACGCGATTTTGGAGATGCGAGAATACTTGATTCGAGAAACCACGGCTGCTGGCGGCAAGTCGGGTGACTACTGGTTCTACTTCCCCAATCCAAAATTGGCTCAACGAAAGGCATCGTAGGTGCATGAGTTCGGCGTTGATTCCGACAAACCATCTACGCAATGAAGCGCGACGCACCGGTCGTCGAGTAGCGCTGTTGGCGAAATATCCACAACGCGATCCCGCGATGCCGCAGTTTATTTCGAACCATGGCGTACGTATGGTGGAAGCGTATCTGCGCGCGGCCGAATTGGACGGACTGGAACTGCGAGTGTACGACATGACGCAGGCAGACGTGCAGTCGCTGGTGCAACATCTGTTGGAATTCGATCCCGATATTGTCGGCT
>JAGQOZ010000321.1 GCA_020426955.1 Planctomycetales bacterium | reverse complement strand
ATGACCAACCGTTTGAGCTGCTGGGAAAGCAGCAGCTAAGTGACAAACTATTGTCAGAAGTACCTGTTGGTTTTCAAATCTATGAAACGCCTCATTACATCATTTGTTACAACACGTCCAAAGCATATGCGCAATGGTGTGGCGGCTTGTTCGAACGACTTTATCGAGGTTTCCATAACTATTGGCAGCGGCGAGGGATCGAATTGGAGCCCACGCCGCCGATGGTGGCTTTGGTGTTTCAAGACCAAGCTTCCTTCGCGGAATACAGCAAGCCGGAATTGAAGGACGCGGTCAATTCAATCATCGGTTACTACAGTTTGGCTACCAATCGCATCACCATGTACGACTTGACGGGCGTGGATGAATTGCGACAAGCGGGCGGCAGTCGAGGCAGCTTGCGGCATATTCGCCAAATTCTGAGTCGTCCCGAAGCGGAACGTACCGTGGCTACCATCGTACATGAAGCGACCCATCAGCTGGTCTTTAATACCGGCATGCAACAGCGGTTCGCCGACATTCCCGTCTGGCTGAACGAAGGTTTGGCCATGTACTTTGAATCGCCTGACAATAGTTCACGAGGCTGGCGATCGATCGGCTCGATCAATGAAACTCGGCTCAGTCAAATGCAGCGTTATCTGGGTGAACGTCCGGATCATTCGCTGGTGACGCTGCTAAATTCAGACGGACGTTTTCGGGATGCGCGAACCGCCGAAGCGGCCTATGCCGAAAGTTGGTCGCTGGTGTATCACCTGCTTCGCACGAATTCGGACGGATTCGTGCAATATATGAAAACGATGAAACAGAAGCCTCCTTTGGGGCAAGACAGCCCGGCGCAGAGGTTGCAGGAATTTCGTGATGCGTTCGGCGAATTAGACCATGTGGACGAAGAAATGGTCCAATTGATTCAAAGCCTTTAACTTCTGTTGCTGTCCGCAACTGGCAAAGCGAGCGTTGGGACGGTAAGATTTTGGTTGAGTCGTCGCCGATATTCAATCATTCGGTGATAAACAAGATTGTCGACCTGAAGCGTGTCGACTCCCGCCTTTGAAATTCCCTCCCCCTCCACACTTTAAGGAATTGAGAAATGCCTCAAGACAAGAATTCGTTGGAAGCACGACGTTCGTTTCTAAAAACTGGTTCGGCGGCCGTTGGTGGCGCGGTGGCTTTGTCGATGGTCCCCAAAGTGCATGCTGCCGGTGACGACACACTAAAAGTTGGCATGATTGGGTGTGGTGGTCGAGGCAGCGGTGCGGCTTTGAACGCTTTAAAGGCAGACGACAACGTCAAGATGACGGTCATGGCCGATATTTTTGAAGATCGAGTCCTTGGGGCGCGGAAGAACATCCAGGCTTCGGCCGAAGCAGCTGGACTGGGCGAAAAATTCGCCGTGGAAGAGGACGCTTGTTTCCATGGATTTGACGCTTACAAGAAAGTGATGGAGTCCGATATTGATGTGGTGATTCTGACCGCCACGCCACACTTTCGACCTCGTCACCTAGCCGCTGCCATCGAAGCCGGCAAGCACGTCTTTTGTGAAAAGCCCGTTGCAGTAGACGCTCCGGGAGTTCGCAGCGTTTTGGAATCGACCGCCAAGGCCAAAGAGAAGAATCTGTCCATCGTGTCCGGCTTGTGCTGGCGATATGACTATGGTGTGCGAGAAACCGTGAAGCGAGTGATGGATGGGGCGATTGGTGATGTGATTGCCATTCACACTAATTATTTGACGGGAACTTTGTGGCATCGAGGTCGGAAGCCGGAATGGAGCGAAATGGAATACCAGATTCGCAACTGGCTGTATTTTACGTGGCTGTCGGGCGACCATAACAACGAACAGCACATTCACAGTCTGGATAAATCGGTCTGGCTGATGAATGACCAACTACCTGCTCGTTGCTTTGGACTAGGCGGTCGTCAGGTTCGAACCGACGAACGTTGGGGCAACATTTACGATCACCATGCCGTCTGCTACGAATTCGCCAATGGGATCAAATCCTTCGCGTATACTCGGCAAATGCAAGGCTGTTACAACTACGTGGATGACATTGTGTACGGCACCAAAGGCAAGGCCACGTTGATTGCCAACAAGATTGAAGGAGAAGCCAATTGGGCGTATGACGGTCCCAAGCCAAGTATGTATGACGTAGAACATAAAGAATTGTTCGCGGGCATTCGTAGCGGCAATATCATCAATAACGGAGACTACATGGCCAAGAGCACGATGATGGCCATCATGGGACGTATGGCTTGTTACACGGGTCAAATGATTGATGGCGAACAAGCCATGAATTCGCAGGAAGATCTGACGCCTACGGCTTACGAATGGGGCGATGTGACGTTCCCCGACAATGCCAACTACAACGACGTCGCGACACCGGGTAAAACCAAATTCGCGTAGTATGCAAAATGCAGTTTGACACGGTTTCCTAACACAACGCCCTTCACTGATTTGATTTCGGTGAAGGGCATTTTTGTTGGCCAGCGGGATTTGGCCAGCGCTATGATTGGTTCGTCGTCCCGACTTTAGGCGGAATTGGTTTTGCAGGAGATTTGTGCTTAAAGGCGGGACTACGAACGATTTGTTAACGGGTTTTCGCGTCGACGCGTCTTGGGGAAACGTCGTCAGTTCACGCCCCGGAGAGACGAGACGACGTGTTTAGAAACAAAGCCTACATTTCGTTTGACCAATGTTCGATCGGTTTTCCCAGCTGTGCAAAGAGTTGGTCAATTTCATCCGCTCGACGGTTGGGATTTTCTGTTGGTGGATGATCTTCGGCATCGGTCACTTGCGGCGGTTGTGCGTCCGCTTCGATCAGTTGCAGCTCCAACTGAAAGTCTTGCGCGGTGGCAGCGTTCGACGAAACACCAAGTAGGATCGGTGCGTTCGGCTGGATGGTGATTCCGGGAACGACGACCCATTCGCCCGAGGCCACATCGATCGATTCGATAATCCCGCCTGCGCTATCCCATGCCGACAGAAACCAAGCGACCGGTTCGAACGCAGGATTGCCGTCTGTAGTCGAATCAAACTCGTCCAGCTCCGTTTCCTCGGCCGAATAAAGACCTGCTTGAAAGACCAGCACCAAGTCGCTGGAATTGAATTCGCCATCGCCGTTCCAGTCGCCTTGATCCCACGTCGAGTTTCCGATGATGGCATCTTCATAGTGACCGGCCTGGAAAACTCGCACCAAATCAGACGAATTGAACACGCCGTCACCCGTGACATCTCCGGCGATAGATCTCCGATTACCAACCGTATTGGACGACGTCAGTCTCGCTTGCAGCGTCCCAGGGCTGGACGCGATAACGGCTTGATACGACCACTGATTGGAAGGCACTTGCCCTGTGAAGGTGGCAGTTTGGCCCACGCTCAATTCGGTCGGTTCGGCCAAACTGATATCAACTTCGGGACCCAGTGGCGGCACACCACCGTTTGGCACCGCCATGTCCGATTCAATTTCCGAAACGCTCACCACATATTCGCCGAACTGTCCATCCAATGCCGTCACGAAAATATAGTAAATGCCGTCCGATTCGACAGGGAACGAACCATCTTCGTTTGGTGAAACGTCGTTTCCATCTTCGTCCTTAACGCTGACTTCAAATTCTGTGTCGCCGTCTGGCGAAAACACGGATGCAAACGCGTCGCCGTCAGTATTGGCTTGATAACGATGTACATCGACGTCGTCTTCAAAATCAATGAAACTGTGGACAACGCCGGTTTGGCCTTCCATCAAAATGGTTTGCACATGAGGTTCGATGTCGTCCGGATGAACGTCGGCACCCTGAGTGGAATCAGGTCCACCTTCGGATACGCTAGGAAAGTGCGGATGGAAATCGGCAAATAGTTGATACGCACCAACGCCGGTCCCTTGAATGGCGATGTAGTAGGTGTTGGGACCGTCCAATTCTGCATGCAAAGGCTGCATCGGAGCTTCTGCTGCAGCCACCAAGGTTCCATCAGAACGCAACACGGACCACACTAACTGCAAGTCGTCTTCTAGACCGTACATGTCGGCAAACAACAAACCGTCCACCGACGCGTTCACTTGGAAGACGTCAACGTCGCCAATGTCGTCCAAATAGCTGGAAATCAGAGTCGCATTCTGAATGCGAACGGTAGATTCTGAGTCCAATTCGTCCGGGTGTATGTCGTCTCCCGGCTCACTATCGAATTGCGGCTGAAAAGGTGGCAATGGTTCAAACACATTCGCTACATCAAACGCGTGCAGCTGATATTGGCCTACGTTGCCACTGACTTGTACGTGAAAGACGCCGTTATCAGCAATATCAAACAGCTTCACGTAGCCGACATCTGCTAATGGAACCAGCGACTTTCCTTCGCTATTTACCACGTGCCATTGAAACGGGGATACCGCATTTTGGTTGGGCAAAACGGAGACCAACGCGTAGTCTGTTTTCGCCTGAATCTGAAACGAATCGATATCTTCCGCGTGGTCTATGTTGGAACGAACCGACGTCATACCTTCCCGATTCGGCAAAGCGGTTGCGTTGGTCCAGTTGTCGGCATGGATGTCCGAACCCAGTCGAGCGTCCAGGGCTGGCGAAAAATAAGGTTCGGGCGAAGGTAACGTTTCGCAGCCCCAGCCCAATTCACCGCACATGGTTTGAGCGATGATCTCGGTGGGTGCGTGTTCTATTTCAGCCAAGAAACTGGCCATGGCACCCGCGTCCAGCATGCTGCGAGTTTCCAAACTCTCCAAGCCAATCAATTGACGTGACCGCGGCGGTACGCCAGAACGGTGCCTTCGGCTGGGAATGAGTGATTGAAAATTGAACATGCGAACGCTCCAACAAGTTGCCTTACTGTTCCTCTATTTGATGCTTCGGGTGATCCGGTGTTTTCGCATCCGCTTTTAGTCGCCCAGAAAGCAACGGACTGCGAAATACCTCTCTAGCTCGATCAGTGTCCCCTAGTCGCACCAGCACGTGCCCTAATAAGGCAGTGGCGTCTCGGTGCTTCTGATCCAAAACCATGGTTCGTTCCAGCGAAGCGAGTGCCAATTGATCTTGCTTATTCAGATACGCGGCCAATCCTAAGCCAAAATGCAGGTCGGGATTGTTCGGATCTAATGCAACAGCTTGTTGAAGCGAATCCACTGCTTGATCCAACTTTCGCATTCGCCGGTAGAGTGCCCCGAGTTCACGGAATTTGTCACCAGATGGATCCAGATCGATGGCTCGCCGCAACGCCGATTCGGCTTCCGACAACTGACCAGCTTGACGCAAGGCGGCGGCATAGTTCCGCCACACGTCCGCGTCACGGTGGTCCATTTCAGCCGCCTGCTTCAATGAATGCGCGGCTGCGGTGAGATTTCCGCTCTTGGCCAGTGCCACACCAAGATCAGACTTGGCGGCTGCACTACGCGGACGCAACGCGACGGCTACAGAAAAGAACCGAGCAGCTTCGTCATAGTTTGCTTGCGCAAATTCCCAATAACCTAGCTGCCGATTGACTCCATGATCTTCCGGCTTGGCTTGTTGCGCCGAAAGCAATAATTGATTGGCCAGATCCAATTGGCCCGCGTCCGCCAATCGATAGGACAACAGGGTCACCAACGGAATCGGCTGAGTGTCAAAATCAATCTCGAGCGTCAACCGCTGCAACGTCTCAGCGTCGTCATGCTGGCATGCATGTCGCAACGCTTGCCGCCACGGATCTTCGTCTATCTCTGCTGCCAAGGTGCCACACCAATCGGCCAAGGCAGACTCTACTGGGTGCTTGCCGGCCAGCCAGTCTAGTACGGCAATCGTTTCAATTCGATCTTCCGTGCTGATGATTTTCAAACGCATTGCAGCGTCGGATATGGCGTCGGTTTCCATAACCACTCCAAAATTCGCAAACGCCTGTCGATAATGATTTACTTCGTCAAATGAATCTAAATTTCCATCGAACCGAAGTTCATTCTGCCGATCCCAGATGGATGACAATTCGTCGCGGAATGCGCGAATTCGCCGTTCCAGTTCCACTCGTTCCGCCAGACGATTGGCTTTTTCAGCCAGGTCTGAACGAATAAAACGGCCACCTGTCAGGACAATTGCTTCTTGCGTGGCGATATTGGCTTGGTCCCACAATCGATCATCGACGCTGGCAAAGGCTTGCTGGGCCAATGATTCGGCGTGACTGACCGCGCCGAATGCCACATTGTTGGCTTGACCCGCTTCGTTGGCTCGCAGCGCCGCAAACCATGCCCAACTGGCCAAAACCAGCATACCGCCGACGGCTACTGAACCAATCAATGCAACGGACAACTTCCGACGTTTCCGTTCTTCCTCCGCAATGGCCAACAACCTAGCTGCGGCAATTTCCGAATCACGCAAGCGGCGGTCCAAGCTTTCCAGATAGTCAGATATTCTTTGGGCAATTTGTCCCGCATCGGCGGGACGGTCGGCCTGATCCACGGCAAGGCAATCCTGAATAAGACGGTGAAGCTCGGCGTCGCATTCACTGTCATCCAGGCGTTGCCATGCCGCGGTCCGTTCGGCCATCATTGCCTGACGATGAACGTCCTCTCGGCTTTTGCCCGAATAGAGTGACGTTCCGGTTATCATTTCAAAAAGAATAGCGCCTAGCGCAAACACATCGGTCCGTTCGTCTACTCGTTCCACTTCACCCAATGCTTGCTCCGGAGCCATATAGGCCGGAGTGCCGATGATATCGCCGAACCGAGTTTCCGTTTCGGTTCGATATTTGGCGCGAGTTTCAATTTGGTGGACCACGCCGTTGGTTAGGTCGGGAATGGAAATCTGCGAAGGCGGTTCGGGACCGTTCGATCGAATGGACTTGGCCAAACCCCAGTCCATCACTTGGACTTCGCCAAACATACCGACCATTACATTGGACGGCTTCAAGTCTCGATGGATCACACCTTGGTCGTGAGCGTAGGCCAGCGCGTGACAAATTTGCTCAAAGATTCCTAACAGCTTGCGACGGCTTTCTGTCCGCTCTTTCAAAATCAAGGACAGCGTTTTGCCGATGACCAACTTCATGGCGATGAATGGCCGCCCATCGGGAAGGTGCCCCAAGCCATACACGGGGATGATGCCTGGATGTTGAAGGCGAGCTCCAATCTGCGCCTCTTCGACCCAACGGTGATACAGCTCCGAGTTAGCTCGATGGGTATCTCGTAA
>JAGQOZ010000320.1 GCA_020426955.1 Planctomycetales bacterium | reverse complement strand
TTATGTGGGCGAACCAGCGCGAGCCGTGGCGTTGGCGGCAAAACTGCGCGAGGCTGGTTGTTTGGTGCCGGCAATTCGACCGACCAGTGTTCCTGAAGGAGAATCCATGCTGCGCATCAGTTTAACTTCGGAGCATACTCGATCGCAGTTGGATCATCTGATAGAAACACTCAAGGCCATGCGAATCTAGGTTCGCATGGCCTTTGGGATTCCCGACTGGGATTCGTCGCCTCATCCACTACGGTTGTTGTTTGGGACTTGTGACCTCATCCACTACGGTTGTTGTTTGGGACTCGTGACCTCATCCACTACGGTTGTTCCACTACAGTTGTTGTTGTTTGAGGTAATGTTATTTATTCATTGCCGGGAACATTTCTCGCATCATCGTAATGGCGGCGGGGCCAACGAGTACAACAAAGATGCCCGGGAAAATGAAGATCACCAGCGGAAAAATCAATTGCACAGCCGTCTTGGCCGCTCGTTCTTCCGCCAACTGACGACGGCGAGTTCGCATGGAATCACTTTGAACTCGTAACGCGCGTCCGACACTGGAACCAAATTTTTCGGCCTGAATCAAAACGGATGCCAGCGAGCGTAAATCGTCCACGCCGGTTCGCGAACCGAGTTCCTGCAGTACTTCTCGGCGAGTCTTTCCCATTTGCAATTGGAAGTTGCAGATGGCGAATTCTTCCGCTAGGACTCGGTGAGATTTCTTCATTTCTTCAGCAACTTTCCGCATGGCCTGGTCCAAGCCAAGACCTGCTTCCACACAGACCACCATCAGATCCAGCGTATCGGGGAGTCCCAGGAAGATTGACTCTTTGCGCTGTTTGCCGATAAACCAAACGACGATATCGGGCAGAAACAATCCTAGAAATGCCATGCCCAGGTAGCGATAGTCAAACGTCTGCGCAAGGGCCATTGACCCACCGGCCATGATAAAACCAACGACAAATCCAACCACTTTTAGGGACAGAAACATCCCCGGAGCAGCTTCGCTACGGAATCCGGCGTGAACCAGTCGTTCCTTTAGCTTGCTGGTTTCCTTTTCGTTCTTGGGCTGCAGTGGCTTTGCCAAAGCCGGCGACGCTTTTGCTAAGACTTTGGTAAAGTTATCTTTCTTGGCCAAATCCTTGGACGTTCGCTTGCTTGGATCTTTGAATTCGCTAAGTCGCTCTTCGGCTCGCGTATTCTTGCTGGCCATCATGTCCAAGACCCACCACGCGCCGGCCGCAAACGCTCCGAATACGCCGCAATAGATCAATATGGAAGTCGTGGTAATTGCAATAAACATGGTTATGAATTCTTATTCTTGGCCTTGAATTAGCGTGAGTGATCCGAACGGTTACACCTTGATATTCACGATCTTCTTAATCACGATCGCACCGAGAATTTGCATGATGATCCCGAAGACCAGCATTTGTTTCCCCAGTTCATCTTGGAACAACATCATGATGTAATCGTAGTTCAGCTTCAGCATGACGCCGAACAGAGCCGGCGGCAGTGCCAGTAGCACGATACCGGACAAGCGACCTTCGCCCGTCAAGGCTGCCACTTGCCCAAAGATCTTGAAGCGTTCGCGAATCAAGTTTCCGATTTTGTCCAAGATTTCGGCTAAGTCGCCACCTGTCTGACGCTGCAGAATGACGGCGGTGGCAAAGAACCGCAGGTCCAAGTTGGGTACTCGATTGGCAAGCGAATCAAGGGCCTCTTCCATTGGAATACCCAGATTTTGTTCTTCATAGCAACGGCCAAATTCGGACGCGATCGGTTCATTCATTTCGGACGCAACCAAATGAAACCCAGAACCCAAACTATGTCCAGCTCGCAACGCACGCGCGATCAGTTCTAGGGCTTCCGGAAGCTGCGCTCCGAATTGTTTCTTGCGACGCTTGCGTTTGAAGATGGCAAACATCAATGGAAACGAACCCAAAAACGCACCGCCCAACGGCGCAAACCAAAACGAAATTGGCGCCAGGAACATGGCCAGCGTCCCCACGACACCTAATACAATGGTGATCAGGACGAATTTTCCCGGTGACAATTGAATGGCCGCTTGTTCCAGCAACAGACTCAGATTCAAGAATCGCGATGCAAACTCTTCCAAGACGCCTGGCATATCGTCCAGCGGCTTTGAAATGACAGACGATTCCTTTTCGGCTGCCTTCTTAGCCTTGGCGCCAGTACCGGTCAGCATGCCCAAGCGGTCTTCCACGGCAGAATCCGTGGAACCTCGAAGCATGATTGCGACACCGCCAATCAAAGCAGCAACTCCGACAAACGCGGCGATTGGAATTAGTAGTTCAAGTCCCATTTTGATTGGTCCTGTTAAGTCTTCGCGAACTCAGTCCAGCGGAAACCGACGATGCAAATTCAGTTCGATTCGATTAGTGATCCACCAACATCACGCGTTCTCGGAACGCACTTCCTGGCAGTCGCACGCCGACGGCTTCTAAGCGATCCATGAAGTTCGGTCGAATTCCGGTGGCGACAAAGCGACCAATGGCGCAACCATTTTCGTCAATGCCGTCTTTCACGTAGCGATAAATGTCTTGCATGATCACCGTTTCTTGTTCCATGCCGACAACTTCCGTAATGTGCGTGATGCGTCGTTTACCACCTTGCAAACGGCTGGCCTGGATGATGATATCCACGGCACTGGAGATTTGTTGCCGCATGGCCTTAATGGGCAATTCAAAACCTGACATCATGATCATGGTTTCCATACGACTGACGGCATCACGCGGCGTATTGGCGTGCAGTGTGGTCATCGAACCATCATGGCCGGTATTCATGGCCTGCAGCATGTCCAGCGTCTCGGGGCCTCGACATTCACCAATGATGATTCGTTCCGGACGCATACGCAGGGCGTTTTTCACCAAGTCTGTAGCCGTCACGGCACCCTTGCCTTCGATATTGGGTGGTCGCGTTTCCAGACGTACCACGTGATCTTGCTGCAGCTGAATTTCCGCCGCATCTTCAATGGTGATGATTCGATCCGAGTTGGAAATGAAGCTGGACAGCGTATTGAGCATGGTGGTTTTACCAGAACCCGTACCGCCCGAAATGATGACGTTCAGTCGAGCTTTAATCGAACCTTCCAGCAGCATCACCATTTCTGGCGTGAACGCTTTGTAGTTCAACAAGTCTTCCAACTTCAACGGATTGGAACCAAAACGTCGAATAGAAACGGCGGCCCCATCCAACGCCAACGGACGAATAATGGCATTCACACGAGAACCGTCTTGCAGTCGCGCGTCCACCATGGGTTGCGTTTCGTCGACGCGCCGACCGACTTTGGACACAATGCGGTCAATGATTTGCATCAAGTGGCCATCGTCGCGGAATTCGACATTGGTCTTTTCCATCTTGCCTTGGCGTTCGACATAGATGTTCTTGGGACCGTTGATCAGAATGTCACAAACCTTGGGGTCTTTCAGCAACAGTTCCAGTGGTCCTAAACCAAAGGTTTCGTCAAGCACTTCGTCAATCAGACGTTCGCGTTCTTGACGGTTTAGCAGCGTGTCTTCCGTGTCGCAGAGATGTTCGACCACCAAGCGAATTTCCCGACGCAGGGTGTCGCCTTGGAGTTCGCCGACTTTATTCAGATCAAGCTTGTCCACCAGCTTGCCATGAATTCGACGCTTCAAAAGATCGAATTCATCGTTCTTTGATTTTTCAGCGTTTCGAAGATTTGCCGGTCCTGCCATCGTCTTCCCCGTATATCAGTTTGGCTACAAAAGATGTCCACACTGCAAAAAAAAATGTTTCCAGAGAGCGGCAAATACCGCTCCACGAAACAATAGCTTACAACTAGAAGCGTGTATTCCGACGCGCACGGATTTCCACGCAAAAGCAAGAATGATGCAAAAAAGAAACGCCGCAGCTATGGAAACCGCGGCGCTGCAAAGATCTGTGGAGCGAAGATTCGGAGGCTTACTTCTTGGCGGGCGTCTTTCGATTTAGAAAATTCAACCAGCCGGCATTACCAGCGGCGGTTTTTTCTGTCGGAGCTTCTGGAGCTCCTTTTCCGCTGAGCGATGCTGCGAGCGACAAAACGGCTTGCGTGATGCCGGCTTTGGGCGCTTGTTCGAACAGCGGCACGCCGTTGTTTCGCACTTCCACCATGACTCGATAGTCGTTGGGTATCTGGCAGAAAATTTCCCGACCTATGGTCTCTTGCGCTTTCTTCAAGCCAATCTGTCCGGCGTCCAAACCGACTCGATTCACCACGATTTTGGTCTTTTCTTTCAGGCCATCCACTTCGTCAAAGGACATCATCAACCGCACCACATTTCGCAAGCACGGCAGATCCAGCTGTGTGACCAACAGCACGTGGTTGGCTTCTTCTAAGGCCACCATGTCCAATTTGGTATAGGCCTTGGAAAGGTCTAATATGACGTGGCTAAAACTGGCTTTGAGCAATCCAATGACTCGGCGTAAGTCTTCTGAGCTCACTAATGGAGCATCTTGTAACTGGACCGGCCTGGGCAATAAATACAACCCGGACGAATGTTTGGTCAGCGACTTTTTCAACAGCGAAAAGTCCATTCTGGACACATTCTGCGCAACGTCCGCCAGCGTATAGTCGGAAATCTTGTCCAAGAAAACGTCGGCATCGCCCAATGACATATCCAAGTCAATCAACGTGACCGAATTAGCTTCATCGGCGGCCAGGGCACAGCCTAGGTTGACGGCCAAGCTGGTCGAACCAACTCCGCCACTGGCACCAGCCACCGCGATACAGGTGCAACTGCGGCTCTTTGATTCGCCACCTGCCGAATTATCTTGGCCCAGACGTTCTAGGGCACTCAGGAATTCGTCGGGCGAAACTGGCTTGGTCAAAAATTCCTTCGCACCGGCTCGCATGGTCCGAATGATCAGACTGCCGTCATTGGACGAACTAACAACGGCGATACTGCATGCCTGCGATTCTCGCAGCTTCTCAATTAACGCCAAGGCTTTTTCGGGATCGTCGTCAATGCCAATAATGCCGATGTCGGGGTTGCTCTGTTCCACGATTCCGGTGAAGAAATCATATCGAGAACATTCCGCTTCCAGCCAAACAGAATCAATCGACAAAAGCATCGACTTGATTTCGTCGCGGCTTGCGTCATCCGGATCAACAATCGCGATTCGAAGCACGTTACCCATTGTGAAGCCTGTCAGTGAGATTTTCCAAAATCAGTACGCTGAGAATCTAGTCCCTATAATTTAGGACGTCGTATCCAACTCGGCCGAACAATCCAGGGGAACTTTCCGAATTTGATTGCTGGGCGTTGGTCGAGCGGTACCGGTTTTGCGAATTCTGCTCAACAGTTTGCCGACCTACCGTGGGGCTTTGGTACGAAGTCTGCTTGACGCCGGTTGCGTTGTAGCGGTTTGGACGGTTTGCCGACGGTGGGAGTGGCGACGCATCGGGAACTTCCACGGCCGGAGCCGAATATTCTGGCTGGCTGGAATAAGGTGCCGAATATTCCGGTTGGCCCGAATATGGAGCCGAATATTGGTTGGAATAATTCGGGTACTCTGATACCGTTTGGCCGGCTTGGCAGCTAGGGCACGAACCGTCATCACAGCAATTCGGAACTTCCAAGTAACCTCGGAAATGCAGTTCCACGTCGCTGGGACTGGTCGTTCGTTCGCCGGGGCCACAGGCGGGCACTTCGTGTGGATCGAGTGCGTCGACTAGTTCTGGGCGAACCAAGACGACCAATTCAATTTCGTTGCGGATTTCTCGAGTTCGTCGAAACGCCGCTCCGGCCCACGGTAGATCCGAAAGCCAGGGCAAGCCCAAGTTTTGAGCTTCCGTCTTGGTTTGAATTAAACCGGCCAAAGCCAACGTTTGTCCTGCTCGCATCTCGACAGCGGTATCGACCCAGCGAGTTCGCAAGGCGGGGATCACCGTACCGTTGATAGTAACGCCGTTGGCTGCGTCCAATTCGCTGACCTGCGGTCGAACTTCCAGACGAATATGGCCATTGCCCAGCACGATGGGCACAAAGTCAACTCGAGTTCCAAATTCCTTGAATTCGATCGCCGTGGTACCTAGGCTTTGTGGAACCAAGATTGGAAACTCACCACCGGCATTGAAGCTGGCTGGACGACCACTGACCGTGGTCAAAGTGGGCTCGGCCAAAACCTTGGCCAAGTTGTGTTCTCGCAAGGCTTCCATGAAGGCGAAAAACGAGTTGTTCGAGCCGACCAGTCCCAGCGAAAGAGTTTCATTACCGCTGGTAACCACGGAGCGTGCTGGGATACTGGCTTGAGCGATCACGCCGGAAACGCTTTGTGCAATCGAATCGCTGGAACCAAAGTTCGCCCAGTCGATTCCCATTGTGCGCAGTTTGCTACGAGACACCTCCATGACTTTGACGTGCAAATTGACTTGCTGCACGCCACCCACAGAAATGTTGTTAATTACTTTGGGGTAGTAATCTTCGGCGATTCGGACAATTCGATTAACCACTTCCGGCTTGTCGACTCGTCCAGTCAAAATCACACTATTCGCCAACGGACGAACTCGTAATGATGCCTGCGGAAATTCCGACTTCAGTAGCAATTCCAGTTCGCGAGAATCGCCCACGACCACCACATCCAGCGTGTAGATGTCGCCATCGGCATCGTACAACGTGACTTGGGTGACACCTGTTTTGGCGGCTGAAAGGCGAACCTTGCTGGCCGAAAGCGGTGTCACGCGAACCACGTCTTGGTTGTCCACGAACGCTCGTGGTATTTCCTTATTCAAGCGAACAATGCGACTGGAATTCACCACCATGTCAAGCTGTTGGTGGGATTCCTCCAGAAGCATCTCAGTTTGTCCACTGCCTCCCTGGCACAAACCGACGTTGGCAAGCGATGCCAATACACCCAAAACTAGAAGAAACGTCCTTATCATTTCTTGCATCCTTGCGTTGTTTCAACGCCGTTTGAAACAATCGTTAGGCCGACTTGAAATCCGTGCTATCAAGTCGGCACTGGTTGAATCTCGTTACGCACTCGGTTACAGCGAGTTGACACCCGCTGTAGGTGGTTCAGCCCAATCAGGCAAATCCGTGCTCACTGCATCTGCTTCTGTTCCAGAACCAGGTGCAGAAACGGGAACTGTATCCTTGTCCTGAGCACCTTCCTTTAACTCGCGAGGCAGGCTTTCCGGGTCATCAAAGGTGTAA
>JAGQOZ010000319.1 GCA_020426955.1 Planctomycetales bacterium | reverse complement strand
ATTCTGACGATTAGCACGGACCGGCAAGCAGATGCTGTGTTGGCGGCGATGAACTGGCCCAGTCTGGACTTTCTACAGCTTGGTCGTGCGGTAACAAACGGACCTCACGCTTCCCCCGAAATGCATCACACCGAGTAAAAGAGTTGGTGGCGGAGGTTTGGTGGCGGCACGTTACTTGGGAGCGGCTCTTTATCGGTTGCGAATCGATTCGATTGCCATGCCAGAAAACCCTTTCAGTCGGCCTTCGGAGGACCTTTTGGTTGATATCCAGGTCACTGCCGTTATCACAGCCACCGCCAGCAACACGGACGCAAAGATAGCCAGGGCTTTTCGAACTTTCTCAGGCATTGCGATTCCTCGTTACGGCAAACAGAAGGCTCCAACATGAACTCGATACTTAATCCCAATCGGTGAAACCATTCCCGATTGATCAGCCCCTTCAGCAGGCCAATAACGTTTTGCGGTAAATTCGTTGGTAGAATCGAATTCGTGATGCTCGGCTTCATCTTGTCGATTCGGCCCCATTTATCCTAGAATGCGGCCCCATGCGATTGACGTATTCGCTTGAATGACAACAAGTTGCGAAAGGGGCGCAGGATTGTTCTCGCTTCGCTCCTCGTAAAAAGCATTCGATTGTTCGTCCCGAATCCGATTCCGACTTGCCAAGGAACGCATTTCGATGGCCAAAAAGCCGAAAACCGCTATCCAACCTACTCGTCAAGAAGACTACCCAGAATGGTACCAGCAAGTGATCCGAGCGGCTGAACTGGCCGAGGTTTCGCCGGTTCGAGGTTGTATGGTGATTAAGCCGTGGGGCTATTCATTGTGGGAAAACATGCAGGCGGTGCTGGACAAGATGTTCAAGGACACTGGCCATGAAAACGCGTATTTCCCCTTGTTCATCCCGATGAGTTTCTTGGAAAAAGAAGCCGAACATGTGGAAGGATTCGCTAAAGAGTGCGCAGTGGTCACGCATCATCGTTTGGAGCCAGGTCCGGATGGTGGGCTCGTTCCGGCAGGTCCGTTGGAAGAGCCGTTGATTGTTCGACCTACCAGTGAAACGATCATTGGATCGATGTACGCCAAATGGATTCAGTCTTACCGAGACCTACCGATTCTGATCAACCAATGGGCCAACGTGGTTCGCTGGGAATTGCGAACTCGGTTGTTTCTGCGAACTGCCGAATTCCTCTGGCAAGAGGGACATACCGCGCACGCCACCGAACAGGAAGCTCGCGAAGAAACCATGCAGATGCTGAAGGTCTATGCGGACTTTGCAGAAAACTACATGGCCATGCCCGTGATTCAAGGCGAAAAGACGGCGGGAGAACGTTTTCCGGGTGCGGTGGCCACGTACAGCATTGAAGCGATGATGCAAGATCGCAAAGCGCTGCAAGCCGGAACGTCTCACTTCTTGGGGCAGAATTTTTCTAAAGCGCAAGAAATCAAATTCCAAGACCAGAACGGCCAAGAAGTCTTTGCGTGGACAACCTCCTGGGGCGTGTCGACTCGACTAGTTGGTGGCTTGATCATGACGCACGCCGATGACGATGGCTTGGTCCTACCACCGCGTTTGGCACCTAAGCATGTTGTCATCTTGCCGATCTATCGGAACGATGAAGAACAAGCGACTGTGTTGGAATATTGCCAAAAGTTGTCCGAGGAATTGAGTTCGCAATCTTATGACGGCCAACCGATACGGGTGATGATTGACAAACGAGATCTCCGCGGAGGTGAAAAGAATTGGTACCACGTCAAGCGAGGCGTGCCGATTCGTATGGAAGTGGGCCCACGAGACGTTGCGGCTGACAGCGTCTTTATGGCTCGCCGAGACACTTCGGATAAATCGGGGATCGGGCGAAGGGAAATCGTACAGACCATCGGAAAAGTACTGAAAGAAATTCAAGATGGTTTGTTCGAACGAGCTCGTCAGATGCGAGACGACAACACGCACGAAATCACTTCGCTGGACGATTTTCATTCGCTTTTTCCACCAACGGACGACGACGCCAAAGGGCCAGCCACCGGTGGATTCGCCATTTGTCATTGGAAAGAATCGCCGGAAGTTGAAGCATTGCTGAAAGAGCGGAAGCTGACGATTCGGTGTGTGCCATTCGGCGAAGAAAACGCACAAGGAACTTGCATCTTTTCGGGACGGCCCAGTCAAGGACGCGCGGTCTTTGCCAAGGCGTATTAGACGGAAAGTGGTGTCGTTGATCCATGGGAGACATTCGCCAAATTCCGCCGGCCTTGTTGATTGTGGCCGTGAGCAGTCGGTATGACGATGCGCTGGAATGGGCCGAACAATCTTGTACGGCGGAATATGGTGCGCTGATAGCCAAAAGCGAAGCGTTTGCCTTCACGGAAACCAGCTACTACGAATCGACCATGGGCACAGATCTGAAGAAGCAGTTCTTGGCGTTTGAAGAGCTCGTGGACCCAGCCATTCTGCCTGGCATTAAGCGGCGGACCAACCAGATGGAAGCGGAATACGCTCAGTCAGTGGCGGTTCCGGAAGTTCGGCCTTTGAATCTGGACCCAGGTTATATCTGTGAAAGTAAGCTGATTCTGGCTTCAACCAAAGACCATTCGCATCGAATTTACCTGCATGACGGTATCTTTGCCGAAATCACTCTACAATTTAAAGCGAAACGCTGGCAACTCCTGCCCTGGACCTATCCGGATTACCAGCGAGCGGATTTTCACGATTTTTTCATGCATTGCCGACGTAGCTTGCGAATGAAATTACAGCCACCGGAAACTTTCTGACAGATAAATTCGTTTAAGATAGTAATAGGCTGCGTGCAAACCGCTTCACGTTCACGTCGAGATGATTCGGTTGGAGTATTTCACGAATGAAGATTTGGATCACCGCCATTTTAGCTGTACTGTTGGGAGCTTCGCTGGGAGTGGGATCGTCGTATTGGCAGTTGAATCGAGGTGAATCGTACGGATTCTCCAAAGAGGGGACTGGATTGACGGTTGTCGATCGGACGGGCGGTTCGGTCGGTTCCAGCGGAAATGGCGAATCGGTTCATTCGGACAAACGAGCTCGTTTGGAAGTGGTGGACGGTGCTGATTTCGATTTTGGGATCATGGCCAAAGAGGAACACCGTTCGCACACGTTTGTGATCAAGAACGTTGGTGACGCTCCGTCGCATATTAGTTTCTTACGAAAGACCTGTCAGTGCACAGAACCGGAACCACTGAACACCTATGTAGAGCCGGGCGATTCGACCGAAATTACATTGACGTGGTCACCGAATAATTACAATCCAGAATTCAGCCAGGGCGTCACGTTCAAGACGGAAGATCCAGGGCAACTGGAATTGACTCTGTCAGTATCGGGGCGAGTGCAACAGTTGGCGTCCGTGAAGCCAATTGCAGTCGACTTTGGGACGGTCGGGGCCAATCGCGATGCCGTTCGTGACATCGAAGTTTTTGGCTACTTGGACGGTTCGCTCCAAATTGTGGACGTAGAACTATTGACCGAAGCGACGGCCGATCATTTTGAGGTGACGGTCAACAAGATGGAAAGCGATCGAGTTGACGCGGAACCCGGCGCGGTTTGCGGCTGGATTGTTGCCCTGAAGGCGAAAGCCGGCTTGCCGGTTGGTGGATTTGGCCAACATGTACGTATCACGACGAATCGGCACGAACTCGGACCATTCGAAATTCCCGTCAAAGGCGTTGTGGCCGGTGAAGTCAGCGTGGTCGGGGGTTCGGCCTTTAATCGAGACGAAAATCTGCTCGACCTGGGAGTTCTGAACGGCGCGAATGTCACTAAAGAGAATCTGCTGATTTTGTTCAAAGGAGAGCACGCCGCCAATGCGATGGTGGAAGTGAGTGACATCGATCCGGCCGAAAATGTTTCGGTTTCCATTGGCGACGCCGTCAAAAAAGGAAATATTGCCAGATTTCCCCTGAAACTGGAATTCAAACCAAATGGCCGAGTAGTCAATCGCCGCGGGTCCAGTCAAGGAAAGCTGGGTCGCATCGTCCTCAAGACCAACCACCCAGACGCTCAGGAAGTGATTGTCTATCTTTCATTTGCGATCGAAGGAAACTCGCAATAAGTCCGTGGCAAGCTCGCTCTCATCAGGATTGTTCGAACAGGAAACGTGATTCATGCTCCGCAAGTTGTCTATTGGTTTTCTGACATTCGTTTCGCTATTCTTATGCGGTATTGGTAGCAGCTATCTTTTGACCGCGCAGCCGGATTTGCCGGACGCTCAAAAGCCATTTGCTGGATGGACCAAACCGCCGGCCGCGCTGTTTATCACTGGAAACCAGCATGGCTATATCGAACCATGTGGCTGCACCGGTTTGGTCAATCAAAAGGGAGGTCTCATGCGTCGCCATACGCTGCTGAACGCCTTTCTGGCCAAGAACTGGAATATAGCGCCGGTTGATGCAGGCAACCAAGTCCGTAGAATTGGCAAACAAGCGGAAGCCAAGTTTCAATCCACGGCCGGTGCGTTTCGAGCCATGGGATATCGCGGGGTTGGGTTCGGTCTGGACGACCTGAAACTTTCGTCGGGCGAAATCACCGCTGCGTTGGTCGATTCGTTGGATGGCGACGGCAAGAGCGACCTGTTTGTGTGCGCGAATGTCGACGTCTTAGGTTTTGTCCCCAAACAGCGAATCTTGGAGCTGGGTGGAAAGAAAATCGGACTGACGGCAATCTTGGGATCGGAAGACGTCAAGCATCTCAATAATCCAGATTATGAAACTTCTTCGCCCAGCGATGCCCTATCCGCTGTGATTCCTCAATTGGTTGCTGCCAAGTGCGACTACATTGTCTTGTTGGCGCATACTTCGCCCGAAGAATCGGAAGCCTTGGCCAAGCAATTTGACGCCATTGATTTTGTCATCTGCGCAGGCGGCCATTCGGAACCGCTGTATAAGCCTGAAGATGTTGAAGGCGCCCATGCAAAATTGATTCGCACCGGCAAGAAAGGAATGTACGTGGGTGTGCTGGGATTTTTTGACGATCCACAAACGCCTGTTCGTTACCAACGACTTGCGTTGGATTCCAAGTTTCAGGATTCGCCTGACATGGTGCAGATGATGCAAGAGTATCAGGACAAACTAAAAACACAGGGCTTGGCTGGTTTGGGACTGACACCGGTTCGTCACAGCCGAGGCGAAGGTTATGAATTCGTTGGTTCGGAGACGTGTGGTGACTGTCACACATCAGCCTACGAAAAATGGAAGAACACGCCGCATTCGCACGCTACGGAATCAATTGTCCATCCGCCCGAACGAACTCAGATTGCTCGTCACTTTGATCCTGAATGTATCAGCTGCCACGTTACCGGCTGGAATCCGCAAGCCTATTTTCCCTACGCCAGCGGATACGTGGACTTAGACCAATCCAAACACCTGCATGGCAACGGATGTGAAAATTGTCATGGTCCTGGATCAATGCATGTCAAAGCAGAGCTGGGTGAAATTGACGTGACACAGGAAAAACAGCGAGCACTCCAGTTGGAAATGCGACTGCCATTAGACCGAGCGCACGATGTTTGCTTAGAATGTCACGATCTGGACAACAGCGTTGAATTCCACGAAGACGGCGCCTTCGAACGCTATTGGAAGGAAATCGAACACAAGGGATTGGATTGATTCGGTTCGTTCGAAATTAACACAAGGAACCGTTCAATCAATGTGGTCTTTTGAAATTGCCATCATGCTGCTGATGATCGGCTTCAATAGCGTGTTTGCCGCTTACGAAATCGCGCTCGCATCCGTCAGCGCCGGTCGTCTGCATACATTGCTTAACGAAAAACATCGCGGCGCTGCGTCGGCCATGCGCATGAAGGAGAATATCGAAGCCAGCCTAGCCGTTGTGCAATTGGGCATCACGCTGGTGGGCGTGGTGGCGGCTGCGACCGGTGGAGCGGGCGCCAGCGAATCAATTGAACCGGTCCTGCGAAACTGGGGCTTATCCGCCGAAGTTGCTCAGTTCCTGGCCATTGCCACGGTCGTGCTGCCGTTGACCGTTGCCACCATCTTGATCGGTGAATTGGTGCCCAAAGTATTTGCGTTGCGCAATAAAGAATGGGTCTGCCTGACACTGTCACCGGTGATGGAATGGTTTTCCATCTGTGTTCGACCAGCAGTCTGGTTCTTCGAGAAAACGGTCAGTTGGATTGTCCGTTGGGGCCGGCGAGGTGGCGACCAAGGCGACGATGATTCGACACTGCAAGACTTGCAAGGCACCGCTGCGTTGGCGCGAGTTTCCAGACTGATTGGCCGACGTGAAGAAGGGATCATTGTCAGTGCGTCACGGCTCGCTTCCACTCCACTGCGAAAGGCCATGCTGCCGTCCAAGTACATCGACATGTTAGTTGCCGACCAAACACTCGCCGACGCTTTGCTGGCTGCGCACATGAACATGCACACAAGGTATCCCGTCACAGAAGAACGAGGGAATTCGCAAAAAATCATTGGCTATGTCAACTTCAAGGACATTGTTGCCAAGTTACGGCTGGCGCCGCATGAATCTTCGTTCCGAGGCCTGATTCGGTCGCTTCCCAGTTTCGACGCTGATCTGTCTGTGGCCGATTGCTTGGAGCGTTTGATGCGAGATCGTAGTCATATTGGATTGGTTCGAACAAGAAATGGCGAAATCGTCGGCATGATCACGTTGGAAGATATTATCGAAGAATTGGTCGGCGAAATTCATGACGAATTCGACCGCATTCCAGCACATCTGACCGCTGCGGGAAAAGGTTGGATTGCCGGTGGCTTTGTGTCATTAAGCCAACTACGCGACGTAACGGGTATCACGCTGACTCCAGTTAGCGAAAAACCGATCTACACACTGAACGACTGGATTGTGGAAGCGTTGGGACGTCCGCCTCACGGAGGAGACACCATCGATGCTGAACAGTGCAGCATTATCGTGCGCAAGACCTTAAATGTTATGGTTCAAGAAGCGTATATCGAGCGGCATAGCGTTGAACAAGAGCCGATCTTGTCATAACGCTGCCGTTGGAGAACATCGCTCTAAAGCGAAAAATTCCAGGCACGTAATTCGTCCAAGGCGTGATGCCGAGTCAGATCGTAGTCCAGCGGAGTGACAGTGATAAAGCCCGCGGCCAATTCGGTAAGATCTGTTTCTTTCCCATCAGGTTGCGGCGGCGGATCGTTGGTGGCCCAGTAGTAGTCTCGGCCTTTCGGATCTTGGCGTTTGATATAATGTTCGCCGTAA
>JAGQOZ010000031.1 GCA_020426955.1 Planctomycetales bacterium | reverse complement strand
GCTTCCTGCAAACCCAACGGTTGCGAGCAACCGGGGCTAGTTTGCTTGGGCACTAGTCAGCTAGCGCCAGCATGACGTTTATTCGTCCATCAGCGGTTCGACGTTCATGATGGTGCAGTTGGGCAATTTCGCTTGTAATCGCTCGACAGCTCGATGCGAAATTCGCCCACCCACCACTAGCGTTTTCAAGCTTGTGAGCGCTTCCAAATGAACCAGACCGTGGTCCGTAACTCTGGTCGTATCGATGCGAAGCTCACGCAGTTGCGGCAGACGACAAATCTGCCGCATGCCATCGTCGGTCACCAGCGAATTGTCTAACCACAATTCTTGCAGTTGCGGCAGTGACACCAGTTGCTTAAGTCCGGCATCACCCACTGGAGTGCTCCCGAGTATCAATGTTTGAAGGTTGGGAAGTTCAGAAATGTGCTGCAGGCCGGCGTTATCAATCCGAGTTCTCCGGAGCGAAAGCCACGTCAAGTTTTCTAGATTGGCAAGATACTGCAAGTCAACGCCAGTGATTCGTGTTTGCTGTAGATCCAGCGTCGTCAGTTGCCGCAGGTTTCGAAGGCACGCCAGTCCATGACGAGGCAACGTGGTGCGGCTAAAGTCGATGCGTTTTAATTCGGCAAATGATTCTAGCGGTTCGCTCAGCTCCAGCATCGATTCCTTCGACCAATCGGGCGTGATCCATTCCACGGTTTCATTGCTTTCCCAGCTGACTCGTCCGCCAGCGGAAATCCTACGTCCAAAGGCACCGTTCGCATTCTGAAACGACACCGCCACCACCGGATCTTGATTTCGCCATGGCAGTAGCCAGGCATACCAATCGGGTTCCGGAAACAGCGCATACGGATTCCCTGAATACGTGTGCGACGCTAACTCAATGGCTCCATGCTGACGACATATCCGATGCACATTGCTCACATGCCGCTGGTACGCTTGCCGACTGTTTGCCACCCACCCGAACCACAGACACACAAACAAGACCGACAGCATGACGGCCTTCAGGCTGAAGCGAACAGGCAAATGCATGACACAGGCTTGTCAGTAAGGAATGGTCAATCAGACAGCAGACGAATCAGATCCGCCGACGTTGCCTTTCGAGGATTATTCTGCAGACGCTGAACATTGACCGACGCAGCAATGGCCGGGATTTGATCATTCGAAATATCCCAACCGACAATGCTGGTCTGGCCGCCGACATCCACAATCAACGAATTCAACCGTTCGGCCGCTTCCGTCAGTGTAGCAGCGCCACACGCTTCAACAATTCGCTGTATCTGTTGGCGAACATGAGTAAGACCTCGATCTTCATTCAGATTTTGTTCACTGACTTCCGCATTAAAGCTCAAACAGCGAACCAGATTCGTGGCCACCGCAAATCCGTGCGGGATCCCAAACTGGCTGGTCAAGTAATAGGACAACGCATGCGGCGCCGTTGTCTTGGAAACCTGGATGGCGCGACCTGCCAGATGAGCGGCTTCGATCATCGCTTGGCGAACTTGCTTGTTGGGCGCATGTACCGCTTGACGCAGAGACGAAAACGCCAGCCGTAATGCTTGTTCGGCATCAATCACCGAATCTTCCGTGGCCTGATTGCTCCACATCGATTCGACTGCCTGACACAACGCGTCCAAGCCGCAGCTTGCCGTCAGTCGCGGTGGGCAGGACATCGTCAGTTCCGCGTCCAGCACCACCAAGTTGGCTCGTAGTCCAGGATGTGACAATGAATACTTCTGTCCTTGGGCATAGACAACGGCAAATTGCGTGGCTTCACTGCCGCTACCCGACGTGGTGGGCACCGCCCAAAACGGCCGACCATCGGGCTGCCAAGATTGCGTGCCACGGATCTGTTGAAATGCCAAGGTGTTGTCAGTGGCAATAGATCGAGCGAGCTTGGCGATATCTATCGCGGACCCGCCGCCAACGGCCACGATCACGTCCGCGTCTGAATTGGCGAATGCGCTGGCGGCATGCACAGCATCTTCCAGTTGCGGATTTGCTTGGAAATCTTGGAACAAGGTGACTTGTGCGTGCGAAGCTGCTATTCGCTGGACGAAATCGGCCGCTCCCGATTCGCGAAACGCTACCGCATCCGCCACCACAAATATCGACCGCACAGATGCGGCCGCAAGTTCGTTTTGTAATTCCGAAAGTTGCGAAAGGCGAGTAGGCTGATCAGATAGCGAACGACTCATATCAAATATTGGAAGCGAGTATCCTCGGACAACAACACGAAGTCTCCGATGCATACGAAGCGGCAACGTTTCATACCCCGGCATCCGGCGACATACAGCACACAACCTGCGAACCCGAGATTTTCCAATAAATCTGGGCGCCACGCCACCCGCCATCAACTAATCCTAGACGCCGAAATGGCAGTTCCGACAGGTCCAAAACGACGCATCATGGCAAGGCGCAAGTCGGGATCGCTCGCACTTTTTGAAGTTGCGTATTTGCGTATTCCGGCGGAATCTCCTAGTCCGAATCGTGAGCGAGGGACTGCAGAAACATTCAATTTCACCTCACTTACGTTTCGGGCTAGGAAAAAAACGCAACTTCGAAAAATGTCAGTGAAGGTCCACAGAAGCCACTCAAATTCACCCTCACTTGCGTGACTTGCGTGTCAGGCTAGGACAAGGAGCAACTTCAAAATTCGCACCTTGCCCCTACCTGCGGATGTCAAACACAAAACCG
Source organism: Planctomycetales bacterium (assembly GCA_020426955.1). GTDB lineage: Bacteria > Planctomycetota > Planctomycetia > Pirellulales > Pirellulaceae > JAGQOZ01. The sequence continues at coordinate 20,020 of JAGQOZ010000031.1, read as the reverse complement.
TCATGGTCAAAACAGATCAAACGTGAAATACTTGTGATGACGTTTATCCTGCCTTTCCCATTGAAGATGATCTGTTTGCAAAGGTCCAGTCATGGCCCATCAACTCTTCTGGCCTGTGATCATTCTGTTGATATTTTTGGGAATCGTAGTGCTGGAAGTCTTCTTGCCCACAGGCGGCCTGCTGGGCGTTTTGGCCACCATTGCGTTTGTCTCGTCCGTGGTCATTGCTTTCATCAATGGTGGCCTGTTCGTGGGAACGCTGTTTTTAGTTTTTGCCGCCGTCGTTTTGGGTTTTGTTTTATGGCTAACGGTGCGAATTTGGCCTCACACGCCCATTGGCAAACTGATCATCGTGCAACCTCGCAGTTCGGACGAAGTGATTCCGCCCGAATATGAACGTCTGAAGCAGCTGATCGGCCGACAAGGTGTCGCCACCAGTACGATGTTGCCGAGTGGTTCGGTTCGCATTGACGGTCGTTCGCTGGACGCCATCAGCGACGGCCGGCCCATTGAAAGTGGACAGCGAATCAAGGTGGTGGCGGTCAAAGGCCGAGCGGTCGTGGTGCGAGCATGTGATGTGAACGAACCCGACGAACCTCCGAAACAAAACGATCTCGGTCAAGCAGAAACTTCCGAAGTTTTAGAAGAACTGATTCCTGATCCCTTTGATTCCAGCAGTGATACGTAGCGAACCCGCAGCATGACCGGCAACATCTGGTTGACGCGGTGGTGGAGGGGCCCGATAACAATGCATATTCCATCGCACATATTGGCAGGAACCCAATTTATGTTAATTGCCGCAATTCCTCAGATTATTGTCATCGGGTTTGTTCTGATTGCTTCGTTCGTGGCCTTGGTCGCGTTCTTCATTTTTGCTCGCTACTTTCGTTACTGGATTCAGTCGGTCACCACCGGCGCTGGAATCCGTATGTGGGATTTGATTGGAATGTCGTTCCGCAAGGTCAATGCCGCCGTTATTGTGCGCAGCAAAATCATGGCGGTCCAAGCTGGGCTGGATGAATCGACCGGCCTGACCAGTAAAGCTTTAGAGGCGCACTATTTGGCAGGCGGAAACGTACCGCTGGTGATCCAGGCCTTGATTGCCGCCAACAAAGCCAAAACCATCGAATTGACATTCCAAGAAGCCACCGCCATTGATTTGGCAGGCCGAAACGTATTGGAAGCAGTGCAGACCAGCGTTTATCCCAAAGTGATTGATTGTCCAGCCAAGGGTTCCAAACGACCGTCTCTGGACGCGGTAGCCAAAGACGGAATTCAGTTAAAAGTGAAAGCTCGCGTGACCGTGCGAGCGAACCTGCAGCGATTGATCGGCGGTGCTACGGAAGAGACGATTGTGGCTCGAGTGGGCGAAGGAATCGTCAGCGCCATTGGTTCGTCCGATTCGCATGGTCAAGTGCTGGAGAATCCGGATCGAATTTCCAAGGCCGTCTTGGCCAAGCGACTGGATGCTCAAACGGCATTTGAAATCGTTTCGATTGACATTGCCGACATTGACGTGGGCGATAACATTGGCGCTCGTTTGCAAGCCGATCAGGCCGAAGCCGACACTCGAGTTGCTCGGGCGCGAGCAGAACGGCGTCGAGCGATGGCGGCGGCGGCGGAACAAGAACAGATTGCTCAGATTGTCGAAAGTCGAGCTCGTTTGGTAGAAGCGCAAGCGGACGTTCCCAAGGCGATGGCCGCTTCGTTTCGCAGCGGAAAGCTTGGCATCTTGGACTATTACAAGCTGCAAAACGTCCAGGCGGATACCGACATGCGAGCCTCCATTGCCGGTACAGGTTCCACCGGTTCGACGCAAAGACAGACCAACTAACAAACGCGTCAGTCACAGAATACGTGTTCTGGCAATGATTGGTCAGGCCGAATCAATCACGGAATGCATTGGGAGCCAGATTTGTGGGCGATATCATCAATTTCATCATTTTCATAGTGGTGATCCTGTTCTCCGTGCTAGGGCAGTTCATCAAAGAAAAACCTCCGGGCAGGCGACAGCCGGGGCGGCAAGTTCCGCCGCCCGATCCGGCCGCACAACCCAATCGCAACGCGTTGGAAGGCGAAATCGAAGATTTTCTGCGACGCGCCGTTGGCTGGGACCAACCTGCTGCGGCCGAAGTATTTGAACCAGAAATTGTAGAAGCGGAACCGGCGATTCGGACATTGGAGAATACCCAGACGGAATCGATTCGAGCGGGCGAATCGGTGGCTTCGCACGTGCAACAGCATCGACTAGGCGAGACGATTGATCATTCGGACGAACGCCTGGAAGGTCATTTGCACGATGTGTTCGATCATCGTCTTGGCCGTCTTTCGTCTGACAAATCAACGTCCCAAATCAGCGAAGGTACCGATGCCAGCGCCTGGGATTACGAATCGACTCAGACGGCGAGTTCGATCACTGGTCAGGATATTCGCAACCTTTTCCAATCGCCGGACGACATACGAAAAATCATCGTCGCCAATGAAATCTTGCGGCGGCCCGCCGACCGCTGGCAATAGAAAGAAACTATGCAGATCAATTCCCAGACGACAAAAATTGGCTGGATCGGAACGGGCGTAATGGGTAAAAGCATGTGTGGCCATCTGTTGGCCGCCGGCTACACAACCACCGTCTACAGTCGCACGAAATCGAAATCGGATGACCTGTTAGCCGCCGGCGCGCAATGGGCCGATACACCTAAGCAAGTGGCCGAAGCCAGCGATGTCATCTTTTCGATCGTCGGTTTTCCCGCCGACGTGCGCAGCGTTATCCTGGGCACGGACGGAGTGCTGGCTGGTTGCCAACCCGAGAACATCATTGTCGATATGACGACCAGTCAGCCGTCTTTGGCGATCGAAATTGCCGCAGCCGCCTCCGCCCAACAAGTCCATGCGATTGACGCGCCCGTGTCTGGTGGCGATATCGGCGCCAAGGAGGCTCGATTATCCATCATGATTGGCGGCGCCGAATCGGCCGTCACTTCGATCCAGCCCTTACTAAAACTGATGGGCCAGACAATTGTTCGCCAAGGTGGACCGGGTGCGGGACAACACACCAAAATGGTCAACCAAACGTTGATTGCCACCAACATGATTGGCGTCTGCGAAGCGCTGCTGTACGCCCATCAAGCGGGTTTGGATTTGGAAACCGTCATGCAGTCGGTTTCATCCGGCGCCGCCGGCAGCTGGTCACTTTCGAACCTGGGGCCTCGAATTATCAACCACAACTTTGATCCCGGATTTTTTGTGGAACACTTTGTGAAAGACATGGGAATTGCATTGGACGAAGCCAAACGCATGAACCTTTCGCTGCCCGGTTTGGCATTGGCGCACCAGCTGTATATCGCGTTGCAAGCTCAAGGACATGGGAAAGCGGGCACACATGCACTGCAGTTGGCGTTGGCCAGTCTTTCCGGCATTCGCTGGTAGTTTGTCCACTGGTTATTGTTTCCTTGTCCTGCGAAAAAGATTGTCACTTGGAGTTTGATCATGCACCGTCGAACGTTCCTGCAAGGCGTATCCGCCGTGTCACTCGCGTCCGTGTTGGCTCGCCCGCTGCACGCCATTCCCGCCGCCAGTGCTTATCTGAAAAACATCGGATTGCAGCTGTGGACGGTCCGTAATCAGATGGAAGACAGCGTTCCCCAGACGCTCAAGGCGGTCGCCGAGGCAGGATACAAGCAAGTGGAACTGATGGACGTAGAAAAAGGTGCGGACATTGCCAAAACCGCGCGAGACCTAGGCATGGACGTCACCTCGTCGTTCTTTGACTGGCAAGTGATTTGCAAGCCGGGTCTGTTTGTATCCAGCCAAGATAAGGTGGTGGAAGCGGCAAAAGACATGGGGCTGAAGCATTTGGTTTTCGGCTACATTGGCAAGGGTTCGCGAGAAACCAAGGCTCAGTATCAACGCTGGGCGGAACGAGCAAACGCGTTGGGCGAAAAATGTCAAACGGCTGGCATCCAGTTATGTTATCACCATCATTCGTTTGAATTCGGCAAGCTGGCTGGTTCGAACGAAACGGGGTTTGATATCCTGGTGCGCGAATTTGACACGAAGCTCGCCAAGTTTGAGATCGATGTGTTTTGGGTCGCCATTGGCGGCCGCGATCCGCTGAAAGTTTTGCAGCAGTTGGACGGCCGCGTCTCGCAAGTTCACCTGAAAGACCTGCTGGCTGGCACTCCGGTGATTCACGACGAAAGCAAGGTGCCCAACGACGCGTTCCAAGAAGTGGGCCAAGGCACCATCGATTTTTCGGCCATTTTGGAGACCGCAAAACAAATTGGCGTACAGCAATGTCACGTCGAACAAGACCAATCGCCCGATCCGATCGCCAGTATCGGCACCAGCTTGGCATATCTGACAAAAGGTTAGGCGCGAAGCGGCTGAGGATTTTGTTCGCAGGGAAGAAACCTTCGTCCACAGCAGTTCGCGCTGCGCAAAGAAGATGAATTTTGACATTGAAGCCGAATTGTTCGTGATTCCTGAATCAGAAGGTGGTCGTCGCCGTCCCTTCTTTTCGGGATATCGACCGCAATTCCGCTTTCAGAATTTGGATAACGACGTCAATATCACCATTCTGGACCGACGTGGTGTCACTATGCGGCTTCGGTCTCGCTGCGCTGTAGTCTTGTGATGTGCAACAAATAGAGATGTTCGGCGGTTTCGCCGCCGTCCGTTGATACGTAAATCCAGTGCTTCATCAGCAAAGCAGTTTCGGGGTGCTTGACGGTGATATGAGTTCCGTCACTCATGACAATGGTGAACGGTACAAATGGTGTGGCCTTCAACATCTTCCGTAGTTCTTCTTGCATCGCTTTTCCTGACGTTATTGCTCGAAAAGAAAATCGCTTGATTCGCATTTGAAACGTGGCAATTTCGGCTATGGTAATTATACCGTTCGTTTCCCATTCGAGAAAATAGTTCGTACACATCCGTGTTCCAAGCGAACGCCGGTGGCACGAGCCTCGTTCTTTCGGCCAAGATTTCACGGTTCCGTTCGAATACCACAATAAAGCAGTCACAGGGAGTTTCCAAATGGGCATCTGGAATGGGCTTAAGCGTGCGTCGCGGGCAATCGCGGAAAGCACTGGTCCCGCAAAATATTCGTCCGGTGGAAAACAGGTTCGTTGCGAACATTGCGGGCGCGATCAATTTACTGAAGGTAACGCGCAACTCAATACTGCCGGCATGACATTCATGGGATTAGACTGGGCGAACCAAACAGCAACAACACTCATGTGCCACGCGTGTGGACGGATACATTGGTTTGGGATCAGGCCCGAGCGACACTAGCGCGGAAATGGCACCCTTGCGAGTTTGGCTCGCTGAAACATCGGGTTTCAATTCTTCAGCCTCAACATAAACTGCCTTGAACCCTATTCGCTTGATTGATTTTCAGATCCAACCGGCTATCCCGCTGCGAATTCCCCATTCGGAAAACCGTGTCCACGTGGTTCCCGAAGCTCATGCAGGCGTGACCTGGACGATCGCTTTACTAGCCGTATTCATTGTGCGGACAAAGCGTTGCCGTTCGATTCATCGGTAAGCTGGGGCGACCAAGCCAATCGGTTTTCAGCTTCTGCGCTTCGCCCGCCAACCATTTCGGCAACCTGTTCTCTCACTGGCTTCTATTTGGCCATAGATCGAGGTACACTCAGTGGCCAATCGATGAGAACACATCCGGTAGATTCGCGGAAATCAGTTTCGATCGCAAAAAGTACTCTATGCACGGAGGACCGGATCGTGGCGAAGGGCAACAGTCGGAATCGGGAAAACGGCGAGTCTCGTGGAGCAAAGCCATTGGCGCCGCCCGGTGCTTCACAAGAGGACGGTTCCCCAGCGAAACCGCTCGGTTCGCAACAACAGATGCTGGTGGTCGGAATTGGCGCGTCCGCAGGCGGGCTCGAGGCACTCGAGCGTTTCTTCGACTTTATGCCGGCCAGCAGCGGGATGGCGTTTGTGGTCATTCAACATCTTTCGCCTGATTTCAAGAGTCTGATGGACGAACTGCTGGCTCGTCACACCGAGATGGCGATTCATCGGGTCGAGGACGGGATGTTGGTAGAACCGAATTCGATCTACCTGATTCCTCCCAAGAAGAACATGCGGATCAAGGATGGTAGGTTGGTGCTGACCGCTCAAGAAGACCATCATGGGCTGAACTTGCCGATTGATGCTTTTTTTGAATCGTTGGCGGTGGATTGTCGCGATCGGGCGGTGGGCGTGGTGTTGTCTGGCAGTGGCAGCGATGGTTCGCGAGGTGTGGAGGCCATTCACCGTGCGGGCGGATTGGTGATTGTGCAGCATCCTCAGTCGGCCAAATTCGACAGTATGCCGCAGGCCGCCATTGGTTCACGAGTTGCCAATTTCATTTTGACGCCAGACGAGATGGCTGAAACGTTGATTCGCCACTTGGCACGTCCCTATCCTTGCACAACGGCGCCAGAAGTCGTGGTGCCACCGATCGCCAAAGAGGGCGAATTGGCGGATGTCTTTGCGTTGCTTTTGCAAAGATACGAAATTGACTTTTCGCACTATAAGCCTACCACTGTCATACGCCGCATTCATCGTCGCGTGGAACTCAGTGGGGCGGCGAACCTGGACGATTTTGTGGTTCGGCTGGCTACGGACCCTGGCGAATTGAACCGTTTGTACAAAGACCTTCTTATTGGGGTCACCCAGTTTTTCCGAGACAACGAAGCGTTTGAAGCATTGCAGCGAAACGTGTTGCCAGCACTGTTAGCGAACAAAGATCCCGACGATGAAATTCGTATTTGGGACGCCGGATGCGCCACGGGCGAAGAAACCTATTCGTTGGCCATCTTGGTGCTTGAGTCATTGCAGGATATGCAACGTCCCCCCGTGGTGAAGATCTTTGCCACGGATGTCCATCGAGATTCGTTGGAATTCGCCGGAGTCGGAAGCTATGACGGTGAAGCGGTCGCCGGTGTGCGCGCTTCTCGGCTGGGTAAATTCTTTAGTCGTGAAGGAGACCATCGCTGGCGTATTTCGCAAGAAGTGCGGAAGACGGTTGTGTTTGCGCCGCACAATGTCGTCAAAGATGCTCCGTTTACTCGCATGGACTTGGTCGTCTGTCGGAATCTACTGATCTATTTTCAACCCGAGGTGCAGCAGCGCGTCTTGACAACATTTCAATACGCCCTGAACGTCGGTGGTGCGTTGATGCTGGGACCGAGCGAAAGTGTTGGCGAAGCGGGAGATGATTTCGAGACGATTGATGGACATTGGAAGTTGTATCGGAAAGTGCGAGACGCTCGACCGGATTCGCGGTTGAGAATGCCGTTGGTCGCTTCGGTACTGCGGCCTCGCGAGATGATTCGTGCACCGAAGCCATTTCCCCTTGCTGCCGCAGCGCCTAGTTCTAGGTTGCTTCGAGCCTACGATGCGTTGCTGGCCGAAAGTATTCCGGCAAGTATTTTGGTAGATGATCGTTACGAAGTGGCGCACATTTTCGGTGACGCTCGTCGTTTTCTGCATCCGCCTGCGGGACGTCCTACCAACGATGTGTTGAATATGGTGGATGACAATTTGCGAGTTGCGCTGGCGGCGGCGCTGCAGCGAGCCAGTAAGGATCAGCGTCAAGTGACTTATGACGCTGTGCCCCTGCGCGATTACGAATGGACCAACTCGACGTCTCGCGACGAATCCCCTGCTGGCCATCAAGAAGTCGCCACAGGGCCCGCCGAACTATTGGCCAAACTGACGGTGAGGCCAATTGTGGACCGTCAGCAGGATTCCAGCTTTTATCTGATCAGTTTCCAAACACGAGTTGCCCCGCCGCAGCTCAGTCAGCCGGAAGACAAGTTTGATTCGGCCGAGATTTCGGTCGAACGGATTTCTTCTTTGGAATCTGAACTGGCATACACTCGGGAAAGTCTTCAAGCGACGGTCGAGGAATTGCAGACCAGCAATGAAGAGCTGCAGGCCACCAACGAAGAACTGGTCGCTTCCAATGAGGAACTGCAATCCACCAATGAAGAGCTGCATTCGGTTAATGAGGAGCTGCACACCGTTAATTCGGAATATCAAAAGAAGATCGACGAATTGACTCAACTGACGGCGGACATGGACCATCTGCTGCTGAGCACGGAAGTAGGCGTGATCTACTTGGACTTGAATCTGCGGATTCGCAAATTCACACCGGCCGTGGCCGAATTATTCAGCCTCTTGCCGCAAGACATCGGTCGCCCAATTCATCACATTTCTGGCTGTGTCAAATTCGAAGAACTAGGCGACGATGTTCAGCGAGTGTTAGAAACGGGCGCAACGTGCGAGCGTGAAGTGCGGAGCGGCGACATCCCTTTCCTGTTGCGAATCCTGCCATACCACGAATTTGCCGACAAAGTGCAGGGCGTTGTACTGACCTTTATTGAAATTCGGAAACTGAAAGAAGCGGAACAACAGGCGCGCGAAACGGGCGAACTGTATCATTCATTGTTCGAGGCAGCGCCTTGCGGCTTCGTTAAACTCGATCGCAACGGCATCATCATGATGGTGAACGTGGCCACGGAACGGTTGTTTGGCTACCAACGAGAGGAACTCATTGGGCAGCCCGTCGCCAAACTCATGCCGGAAGCTGGCCGAGAAGTCTTTGATGTCCACAGCACATTGACGCAGGACCCCGCGCCGGGACAGACAAAGCAAACCAGCAACGTCGATGCCGTTCGCAAGGATGGCAGTAAGTTTCCAGCGGAAATCGGTTTGACGTCGCTTGACACTCCCAGTGGCTATCGCTTACTTGCATGGATCATTGACATTACGGATCGAAAGCGATTGGAAGACCAGAAAGACCGTCTGTTGGACGCTGCCTTTGCGGCTACGGCGACCCAGTCAGCGCCAGCCGACGATTCTGGCCGAAATCTCGGTGCCAAAGGAATCACACTCGGATCACCGACCCAGTTTGGACGCGGCGTCTTCGCGAAAGGGCTAGAGGAATTTGCTCGTCAGGTTCGCCTTTTAATCGGAACGCATCAAGCGGCAATCAACTATATTCCCCAAGGCGATTTCACGGCGGCGTATCATGTTCGTTCGCTTTCAATGAAGTACGAACAATACGCTCGTTATAACGTTACAGCCACAGGAGAAGGAATCTGGAAGCTGGTTCTCCATTCCAAGCAGCCGGTGTGCATGACGCAAAGCCAAGTGGAATCGCATCCGTTTTGGACGAACTTCGGCGACAGGAAGGATAAGCAAGGCTTAGCGCATCCGCCTATGCGAGGTTGGCTGGCAGTTCCGATTCTTGGTTCGGAAACCAATGACATCATCGGCATGCTGCAATTCAGTGACAAGTACGAAGGTGATTTCACGGACGAAGACGTGGAAACGGCCAAGCAATTGTGCCAGCTCATTTCTCCCATTCTGGAATTGCAATTCGTCAACGATCGCATCCAGAAGATTGTTGAAGAGCGGACGAATGACCTAGCGCACGCCAATGAAGAGCTTGCCAGAAGCAATGCGGAACTAGAACAGTTTGCCTACATTGCTTCGCATGATTTGCAGGAACCGCTCAGGAAGATTGTTTCGTACTGCCAGTTGCTACGCGAAGAGAAGTCCGATCGACTTGACGAAGAAGGCCTCAAGTACATCGACGTGGCGGTGAACGGCGCGAAACGGTTGCAGGCCTTAGTACAAGATCTATTGCTGTACTCCAGAGTGGGAACTCGAGGCAGACCGCTTGCTCCGACCGACACCAATGTGAGTCTTGAACAAGCTCTTTCCAACCTGGAAATGACCATTCAAGAGAAGGCTGCCAAGATAACAGCAGATCCGCTGCCCAGGGCAATGGCCGACCAAAGTCAGTTGACACAGCTTTTCCAAAATTTGATTGGCAATGCGATCAAGTACTGTAACGAACCAACGCCAACGATTCACGTGGGAGTTCGCGATCTTGGTGCCCAGTACGAATTCTCTGTTCAAGACAATGGAATTGGCATAGCACCTGAGAATTACGAAAAAGTTTTCCAGATCTTTCAACGTTTGCACAGTCGCCAGCAATACAGCGGGACCGGCATTGGCTTAGCGCTTTGCAGACGCATTGTGGAACGGTTTGGCGGAGAAATCTGGGTCGATTCGACAGTTGGGGACGGCACCACCTTTTATTTTAAGCTCAGCAAACAGGGCTTATAGTCGTCGTGTTCTTCAACACGCAGAAAGTGTCAGAAACGGGGCGAACATACACACGTACGGCTTGTCTTTGTTCGAAGACGCCACTTGGCTTCGGCAAAATGGCGTTCGTACCCAACCTTATCGAATCGTACCAATTTGAGATCGATTAAGATGGAACTTACTACTGTCTTTCCACGTTTTGCAACCGTCATTTCATGAATTCCAGACAACTACAAAAGCTGGGCGTTCCATTACATTGCGTCCGAACGGCCATTACGGCGGTTCAAGATGCCGTGTCGTCTGGCGCGATTACCGGCAAGCAAGTCAAACAGCAGATCCAGCAAGTGCTGCAACAGCCCAAGCTGTTTGTGGGTGATGCGAATTTCGGACATCTGGCCGCTGAATTGCTGGAAGAGGCAGCGGCGCCGGTTCACGCGCCAGTCACTTATCGCACGTGGGGTGAAGCCGGCATTGATTCGCAAGCCAAGTCGCAAATGGACAACGCCTGTCGTTTGCCCAACGCCGTTGCGGCTGCTTTGATGCCCGACGCGCATGTTGGCTACGGATTACCGATTGGCGGAGTCTTGGCGTGCGAAAATGCCGTTGTACCCTATGCCGTGGGAGTCGATATTGCGTGCCGAATGAAATTGTCCGTGCTGGACACGCCCGTCGATTCGTTGCAAAGTCGGTTCGCTGATTATTGTCAATCCTTGGAAGAAGGGACTCGGTTTGGCGTCGGCGCCAAATACAAACGCAAACAGCAACACGCTGTGATGGATCAGGATTGGAACGTTTCTCGAGTGACTCGGGAAAACAAAGACAAGGCCTGGGCGCAGCTCGGTACATCCGGCTCGGGAAACCATTTTGCCGAATTCGGTGTTGTCACGCTGGCCGAACCGGACGACCAACTGGGCCTAGCCGCTGGTTCGTATGTTGCGCTACTCAGTCACAGCGGAAGTCGAGGCACCGGGGCGGCGGTTTGTTCCACCTACAGCAATATCGCTCGTAGCCGTCTGCCCAAACGGTATGAATCGGCCGGACAATTGGCATGGCTGGAACTGGATTCGGAAGAAGGTCGAGACTATTGGAACGCCATGAATCTAATGGGCGACTACGCTTCGGCCAATCATGCCGTGCTGCACCGCAATGTCACCAATTTGCTGGGAGCTCATGTCATTGCAGGTGTTGAAAACCATCACAACTTTGCGTGGAAGGAAACGCATGGCGGACAAGAAGTTATTGTGCATCGCAAAGGTGCAACTCCAGCGGGCGAAGGCGTGTTAGGAGTGATCCCCGGTTCCATGCGAGATCCCGCGTTTGTGGTCAAAGGCAAAGGAAACGCGGAAAGCTTGGATTCGGCCAGTCACGGCGCCGGTCGCTGTATGTCTCGAACCGCCGCCAAAGCGAAATACAACTTCAAGGCCGAAGCAAAGTCGTTGGCAAAGCGAGGCATCACGGTTCTTTCGGCCGGAGCAGATGAAGTTCCGGGCGTCTACAAAAACATTTTGGACGTCATGGCCGAACAAGACGACTTGGTCACCATCGTAGCGAGATTCGATCCCAAAATTGTCAAGATGTGCGGCGATGGAAGTCGAGCAGAAGATTGAGCGTTATGCGAGCCGCGTTTTGCGGGGCAATTTCCTAGCCCGACACGTTAGTTTTGAAGTTGCGCATTTGCATTTTCCGACGGTATTTCCTAGCCCGAAGCGTCAGCGAGGGATTTCAGAATCGCGCAATTTCCCCTCACTTACGTGTCGGGCTAGGAAAAAGCGCGCAACCTCAAAATCAGCGCCTCGCCTTGGTAATGCGACTCTTTAGCCTCTGCTCAAACTACGGTCTGTTCCGCGCGGTTGCTGTGCCTGGCGATACAGGCTTCCACAAAGCCTTTGAACAGCGGATGAGCGGCCGTGGGCTGCGATTTGAATTCTGGATGGAATTGGACAGCCACAAACCAAGGATGGCTGTCTACTTCGACGATTTCCACCAACTTGCCATCCGGACTGGTGCCGGAAAATGTCATGCCATGTGCTTCGAATTGCTGGCGATACGAATTGTTGAATTCGTAGCGATGTCGATGTCGTTCCTGCACGAAATCGGCTTCATACGCTTCATTTGCCTTGCTGCTTTCCGCAATCTTGGTGTCTTGCGCGCCGAGTCGCATGGTGCCGCCCATGTCGGTGATGTTGCGCTGTTCATCCAATAAACAGATGACCGGATGATGTGTGTCTTTGTTGAATTCCGTGGAATGCGCGTTTTCCAGCGACACGACGTTCCGAGCGAATTCAATCACGGCGCATTGCATGCCAAGGCAGATACCAAAGAAGGGAAGATTACGTTCACGAGCAAACCGGATGGCTTCCACTTTCCCTTCGATGCCTCGTTCACCAAATCCACCGGGAACCAAGATGCCATCGTAACCAGCCAGCAAGCGTTCTGCTCCTTCATGTTCAATTTGTTCGCTTTGAATCCGGCCGACTCGGATTTGCGCGTCAAACGCCATGCCGGCGTGATCAATCGATTCGTAAATGGACTTGTAAGCGTCGCGATGCTCCGCATACTTTCCGACCACGGCGATGCTGATTTCGTGCCGAGGATTCCGTAGGCGGTGTAACAAGTCTTTCCATTGCGACAGATCGGGCGAACCGCATTTCAGGCCCAACCGCCGCACAATCAGTTCGTCCAAGCCATTGTTGACTAAGCTGAGCGGGACTTCATAGATCGAAAAATCCTTGTCCTTCTCTTCGATCACCGCTTCCAATGGGACATTGCAGAACAACGCAATTTTGCGACGGTCATCTTCGCTAATGGAACGTTCGGTTCGACAAATCAAAATGTCGGGCTGGATGCCGATTTCGCGTAATTGTCCCACCGAATGCTGAGTGGGTTTGGTTTTGAGTTCGCCCGCTGCTTTTAGATAGGGCACCAAGGTGAGATGGATGTACAGGCAGTTTTCTTTGCCTACGTCTAACGCAAATTGGCGAATGGCTTCTAAGAACGGCAAGCTTTCAATGTCGCCGACGGTGCCGCCGATTTCGGTAATCACTAAGTCCGTGTCATCGTCGGCCAGCTTGGCGATGACGCTTTTAATTTCGTCCGTGATATGCGGAATGACCTGGACGGTCTTGCCCAGGAATTCTCCGCGACGTTCTTTTTCAATCACGGATTGATAGATTTGCCCCGTGGTGTAATTGCTGTCTCGCGTCAACGGACCGTTGGTGAAGCGTTCATAATGGCCTAGGTCTAAATCGGTTTCACTGCCATCATCTAAGACGTAGACTTCGCCGTGTTGGTAGGGGCTCATGGTGCCGGGATCCACATTGATGTAGGGATCCAATTTTTGCATTTTGATGCGCAGGCCTCGCTGTTCCAAGACCATGCCGACGGACGCGCTGGTTAGACCTTTGCCCAGCGAACTCACCACACCACCGGTAACAAAAATATGCTTTGTCATAACCGTATTTCCAAACTCGCCCGCGTGCTACTCGTCGATGGAAGCGAACTGGTTCGCTTGACATTCAGCGGCGGCGAGCGTCTGGATACGGCCCAATGATGGCATGAACGAAATGAACGTACGCCGCTATGCTGCTTTGGCGGACATTCTACGCTGATGATGCCGACTGACAAAGGCCCGGTAATCGGCCGCTGTGTCAATTCCGGCGGTTGGTTCGTCCACGGTGCCCACCAGAATAGTGTGGCCTGCCGCGAGCACTCGGAGCTGTTCCAGATTCTCCAGCTTTTCCGCATCGGATTGCGGCAGCGTGGCCAATTTCAACAGAAAATCTCGGCGATAAGCGTACAAACCCAGATGCTGGAAAAAGTGCGGCTGCGAATCGTTCAGCAGTTGTTCATTCCAGTCTCGAACATGCGGAATGGCGGCTCGGCTGAAATACAGTGCCTTTCCGTGGTCGTCAAAAACGGCTTTGACACAAGCCGGGTCGTGTAACTTTTCTGCGTCGCGAATGGGAGTGGCCACGGTGGACATGACGGCAGACGGATTTCGTTGCAACAGATCTACCACCAAGTCAATGGCTTGGACCGCGATTTCGGGTTCGTCCCCTTGCACATTTACAATAATGTCCACGCCCGTCAACGATTCCGCCACTTCGGCCACTCGATCGGTCCCGCTCCGCGCCGAGGCTGACGTCATGACCACTCGACCACCAAACGCGTGAACCGCTTTGGCAATTTCGGTGTGGTCCGCCGCCACGCAAACGCCGGCCACCTTGCTGGACTGCGACGCCGCTTCATACGTGTGCTGAATGACCGGCTGGCCCGTTTCAGACAAAAGCAGTTTGCGAGGCAACCGAGTTGATTCTAGCCGAGCGGGGATGACAATGTAGCTGGTGGCATGCTTGGTCGAACCGAAAGTGTTGTCTTCCATGACGATCACTCCGCTAGCAGGTCTATTTCGAATGGGCCGAAATCGGACTGGAAAAGAATTTAAAGCCAAACTGAGAAACGCCGAATTCTAACCAGCGACCAAAAGTTTTCGAACAGCAAAAAAACACCAGAAAATCGTATTGCGTATTCGAATTTTCGTCCTGACGACGCTAGCCTCCGAATGCGTTAGAATGCACAGCGGATTCTCGTGATGCCTTGTTTCTGATGGAGGTTCTTCGATGCGACGTTGCCAAATTTCCTTGCGACCGACTTATCAATCCGTGCTAGCGATACTGGTAAGCTTGGCGTGTTGTGTTTCGCTACCTAGTTGGGCGCAAGATGCGTCTGCGGATACTCAGGAAACGGACGTTAACACGGCTGACGCCAATGAAGAAATGGCCGAACTGTATGCGGCGTTTGAAAAACAGATGTCGGCCTGCAAAATGACCGGCCGTTTTTCCATTGATGGACAAGACGGCGAATTAAAGGAAGAATCGTACGAAATCAAAAGCGTCAAGAAACTGACCGGAGACACTTGGCTATTCAACGTTCGAATTCGCTACGGAGACCACGACGTCACGGTGCCGTTGCCGCTGCCGGTAATCTGGGCCGGCAAGACACCAGTAATCACCGTAGATAATGTCGCCATACCGGGGCTGGGCACGTTTGATGCTCGAGTGGTCATCGCGGACGGCAAATACGCAGGCACGTGGCAGCACGGCAAAGTGGGTGGCCATTTGTTCGGCAAAATTGTTTCCGAACAGACCAAGGACGAAACGGCAGAGTCAGTATCGCTAGAAAAATAGCGACGTAAAGTCAGTTTGAGACCGGGAAAAAGTAAGCGAATCGCTGGCAGCCTTTTCGGCACCACGTCGATTGGCGATTCGCTAGACTAGGGCGCTGCCTTTGATTTCTGGTCTTCCAAGAGCAGTTGGTCCAAGCACGCGAACACCTCGACACTGCCTTGCTCCATTGTCATCAGCGCGTCGACGACGAAATTGTCGATGTCATGCCCAGCTTCCGCCGTCAGAAGCTCAAAGACTCGCTCTGTCGCTTCGTGGACTTGGGCGTGCGGTGTTTCTAGCGAACGATACGACGGCATATTGCTGAACGAATCTAGGCCATCGCCTTCGTAATACCATTTGCCAAGTCGGCAATTGTGCGAATCAACGAACTTGAAGACCGGCGAGCCTTCGATGACACTAAGGTATGTGTTGACTTTCCAAATCACATGATCAAGCTTGGCGAGGCTCATAAAGACACGATAGTTGGCGCTTGTGAGTTCTTCCGCGGATGCCACATTTAGATCTTGTGTTTCGCGGACACGGCTGCTCAACTGCGATACGGTGTCTCTGACCTGATTGCTTCGCTTGTCGAGTTGCCGCATGCGATCTGAGACGTTCTTCGAGTTGGCCAAGATGTTACCAATCGCCTCGCCAATATTTGCAACCGCCTTTTGAGTTTCCTTGGAGAGTTCCTTGACTTCACTAGCAACAACGGCAAATCCGCGGCCTGCATCCCCCGCTCTCGCTGCCTCAATCGTAGCGTTCAGCGCAAGCAGGTTCGTCTGAGATGCAACTTCGTCAATAAGCTCGACAAATTTTTTCATCCCAACCAATTGCTGGTCGGCCACTTCCACTAGTTGTCGCATTTCCGACACGGCCGCAGTGAACTCATTCGTTTCCTCGCGAATCGAGTCTGATTCCGTGGCCAGCCGCGAGCAATTCTCTTCAATCGTACGGCGGCAGTTATCTGCAGTTGCAGTACTGCTCGTTACCGCATCAGCTAGACCGACCTGTATGTTCTCTAGCCCGCTCTTTAGATGCTCGTTTTCCGTTCTCAGTACCCTGGTAAGGAAATCGAGCCGGGTCACGTTACTATCTGTTTGTGCTACTGTATCTGCTTCTATTTCTGTGATCACATGCTTTCTCCTTGCTTTTGTCCGTCCCGTTTTAACTATTGCGCACTAAATGTCGGTGGATCTGAGAATCCAATCAATAAACGGGTGTCCGTTCGCCAAAACCACTTAGAATTATTGCAACCGCAATAATCGTGATAATTGAGCCTGAGGATTCGGGATTCCGAGACAAAACAAGAACAAGAAACTCAAAAGGGCAGGTGCCTTGAGCGGTCATATTTGCACATGGCGGCAGCTTCGCCTATGTTCTTGGTTCGAAATGCATTTTCAGAGCGGGTCTTTTGGTTTCAGTTCGAGTGGTACGATGAGAAATTTTTCGCAGTTGGCGATGGTCGTCGGTCTTTTCGCTTGTTCGCACACTGTGTTGGCGGAAGCGGTTCGGCCGAATTTGATTTTCATTTGCACGGATGATCAGGCGCCGCGAGCCGTCCGGGCACTCGGTGACGAACGCTTTATCACTCCTCACATTGACCGCCTCTTTCATGAAGGCGTAACGCTCCGAAGCAGCTTTGTCACCACGCCGGTCTGCAGTCCCAGTCGCGCTACATTAATGACCAGCCGCTACGGCAGCGAGCTGGGAATTCATGACTGGATTAATCCTCAACAAGAAAAGGAGCTGGGGTTAGATCCGACTTGGCCGACGTGGCCAAAGCTGTTGCAAGCCGCCGGCTATCAGACCGGCCTGTTTGGCAAATGGCATTTGGGAACGGCAGACCGATTTCATCCTACTGAATTCGGGTATCAGCAGTTCACGGGAATTCGCGAAGGGGGGTGTCCTCCCAAAGATCCAACCATTGAATTGCTGGATGGCACCATTCAAAAAGTGGACGGATTCACCGTCGATATTTTTACGGACGCGGCGCTCGATTTCATTCGAACCAAACACGCCGAACCGTTTGTCGTGTCGTTGCATTACCGAGAACCGCATGCGGCGTGGCTGCCGGTTCGCGACGAAGACTGGCTGCCCTTCCAGGACCTAGATCCCGCTATTCCGAATCCTGACTTCCCGAATCTGAACGTGGCCGAAGTAAAACGCCGCACCAAAGAATACTTGGCCAGTGTCAAGAGCATCGACCGCAACGTCGGGCGACTTTTGGCATTGCTGGACGAATTAAATATCGCCGACAACACGATTGTGGTCTTCACCAGCGACCACGGCTACAACTTGGGCGAACATGGCACGTGGTACAAAGGCAATGCGCATTACGTGCTGAATCAGAATCCAGCCAAGCAATGGCCGCAGATTCCCGCCGGGCGTCGGCCCAATCTGTGGGATACTTCGCTGCGAGTTCCCACGGCGATTCGTTGGCCAGCCAAGCTGAAAGCCGGTTCGACATGTGATCGGACCGTTACGAATCTGGATTGGTTTCCAACGCTACTGGCATTTTGTGGCGTGCCGCTGCCGGACGATGTGAAGATTCACGGACGAGATTTTTTCCCGCTACTGCAAGGCAATTCAATCGCTTGGAATGACGATCTATTTGCCGAATACGACATGCACCACGGCGCGACCACTCGCATGCGCTGCTACCGAACACCTACGTGGAAACTGATGCAAGATTTCGCGAATCCGGGTCGAGCGGAATTGTATGACTTGAAATCCGATCCGCACGAAATGACCAACTTAATTCATTCAGATTCCGCTGACGTGCAAGCAGTACGTCAGCAGTTGGAACAAAAACTCGCCGCAGCGATGCAAGACTTGTCAACCACAAAGCATTGATCATCCTCACAAATCGTGACAGCGGCCAGCTTAACGCACGTCTTTTCTTTTTGTGCCACCCACCAGCTTCTTTCATGCTGTTCGGCTACGACACCAAAGGCAACAACGCCCAACAATAGGTAGTGCTCGGTGACGTCAGCTACCGCCGGAAATACCGTTTTGTGCCGTTCTGGTAAGAGTCGCTGCCGTTCGTAGTAAATACATTCCAGATACGATATGTTAGCGAAAAGACCGGACAAGAAAGATCGTGAATTGCTAATGGTGCGCGCGAGTGAATACGTCCAACACGTCGGCAGATCGAATTCAGGTGAGTTGCCCGGAATGTCAACGGTCTCAACCATTGGCACAGCGCGCTTCTTGGTCTCAGATTGTCTGCGAAAGTTGTGGTCATACGTTCAACGTTGTCGATACTGGGCGAGGTGTATCGCGTCTGCGCGAAGGGATGACGATCGGCCGCTTCCAATTAATTCGGCCGTTAGGAGCGGGTGGTTTCGGGTTCGTTTGGGAAGCCTTCGATCCGCATCTGGAGCGATCCGTCGCACTGAAGATTCCTCGAAGCGAACAACTATCGGCCACCGATGCCGAACTTTTTTTGCGCGAAGCCAGATCCGCCGCGCAGGTCCGGCACCCGAATATCGTTGACATCCACGAAGTGGGACGAGACGGGGATTATCTGTACCTGGTCAGCGAATTTGTCATCGGCGAAACGTTGGATGACTGGATGACGAATCGAGCTGTCCCGTTTCGCCAAGCGGCGGAGATTTGTGCGGCAATTGGACTCGCCCTGCAAACGATCCACGAATCGGGCGTGATCCATCGCGACTTGAAGCCCGGCAACGTCATGATGGATCCGACCGCGACACCTCGCTTAACTGACTTTGGTTTGGCGCGGCGCACGTCGGGCGAATTGACCATGACGGTGGACGGGCAAGTGGTCGGTACGCCCACCTACATGTCACCGGAGCAGGCGAAAGGAGAATCGCATCGAGCGGACGCGCGGAGCGATATCTATTCGCTGGGTGTGATCTTGTATCAGCTGCTGACGCAAACGCTGCCGTTCCAGGGTTCGCCCCATCAACTGCTGCATCGCGTTATCCATGATCCGGCGCCGTCGTTGCGACGTCGCAAGCGATCGGTGCCTGGCGATCTAGAAACCATTTGTATGCGGTGTCTGGAAAAATCTCCGGATAAGCGTTATCAAACCGCTGCCGATGTGGTGAACGAACTACAGCGCTGGCTCGATGGCAAGCCGATTCATGCTCGTCGCATCGGCCGACTCCGCCGTGCCGTGCGTTGGGCGTGGCGCAAACCACTGATCGCAACTACTCTGCTACTGGTAACGGCAATTGCGGTTGCAGGTCCCATCTGGGCTATGCGAGAACGTACGTTGCGGCAACGGACAATGGAGGCGGAACGTACGGAACGGCAATTGCGATCGGAAGCGGAACGCAGCCGAGACGAAGCCATTGACGCTCGTCGTAGACTGGCGACAGCCCAAGCAGCCACGCTGGCGTCAGAACGGATGGCTCGTCATCAAAGCTACGCGGCACATATGCAGCTTGTGGAACGATCGCTCGAAAATCATGACAGCGCCACGGCGCGACGCATGTTGAACTTGCAAATTCCGCAGCCGGGTCAACAAGATTTTCGTGGGATCGAATGGTATCTGCACTGGAACGAATTGCAGCGACCGTTTCAGTGGCAGGCCTCAGTCGGCAAGACGGCTCATCGGATTCGAATTTCTCCGCAAGCAACAAGCCTTGCGGTTAGCAATGAATTCTCACAGCTTACAATGTTCGATGCGTCCAACCGCAGTATTCGCTGGCAAGTCCAGGCACCCTTCTATCGCATTGAATGTTGTGAATTCGATTACC
>JAGQOZ010000318.1 GCA_020426955.1 Planctomycetales bacterium | reverse complement strand
AACGTCGCTGCAAACGCGTATGGAACGATATGGGTTTTGTCTTGGTTCAGTCCCGCGTTTTGCTGGAGCACTCGAAAAACATACGGGTTCGGTTCGAACGCAAACACGCGACCGGTTCGCCCAGCCGCCAGCGCCATGGGCAATGTGCTGTCACCCGAATGAGCACCAATGTCAAGCGCCACGTCTCCGGGATTGATGAACTCTCGCAGCGAATCCACCGCCTGCTGCCGAATCTGCTTGGGCGTATCCTTCGGGTGCAGCCACTGCGCGTATTCCACGACGCCGTCCTGGGGAAGGTGAAAGGATTCCAACCGAGTGTCATATTCTCGCGACTTTGGTTTGAGCCCCAGCAAGTGGAAAAAACTTCGGAGTTTCATGACAATTCGTTTTCTATTTTTGTGTTCGAACAAGCTTCCAAGTCGTTGCGAACCGTCGTCCAAATCGAACCGGACGCAATCGAATGGTTGTGCTAGGCGGCTTTGGACGAGCTGGGTGTTTGACTCAAGAACCAATCGACGTATTCGCGAATTCCGGCTTTGATATCGATTCTGGGTTCAAAGCCTAATATCTGTCGAGCGCGTTCGAGATCGGCAAAGGTGATGTCCAGGTCTTCGGGACGAGCGGCCTGGTGGTGAACCACGGCCGTTCTGCCTAGGGCGTTTTCCAGCAAGCCAATCAAGTCAGACAAAACTACGGGATTGCCATGCCCCAGATTAAAACACTGGCCATCGATGCCTTGAGTCTCCAGTGCACTAAGCAGGCCTCGGCAAAAATCCGTGACATGCGTAAAGTCGCGTCGCACCGAACCATCACCAAATACAGTGATGGGCTGCCCATTCGCAATCCGCGAAGTAAAGATGGACAGCGCCAAATCTGGACGCAATCCCGGTCCGTAAATGCTGAACGGCCGAATGCAAACCACCGGAACGCCATGCAGCTGTTGGTACGTCAGGCCCATCAATTCCGCCGCTCGTTTGGTTGCTCCGTACGGACTGGCCGGAATCCCCAGCTGTCCGTCTTCCTTAAATGGAACGTCCGCACCCTTGCCGTAAACCGTGGACGAAGAAATCAACAAGAAACGTTCGATCGGCCGATCACGACATGCTTCCAGCAAGACCAACGTGCCGTGAATATTGTTGTGCTGATAGACTCCAGGATTTTCTACGCTGTAGCGAACTCCGGCGTACGCACCCAAATGGACAATTCGGCGAATGTCGTGTCGTTCGAACAAGTTGGCCACCGTTGCCGCATTGGTGAAATCCCCTTCAACAAACGAAATGCGTCCATACGAATCCAACGCTTGCAGCAGCCGAACGTTCTGCCGCTTCTGTTCGGGCGAATAGAAGTCGTTGAAGTTGTCCAAACAGACCAGACGGTCAGTTGTTTCGTGCAACATCGTGCGCAGCAGGTGGCTGCCAATAAACCCGGCTCCGCCGGTCACCAATGTACAGGGCATCTTGCCTCCGCCTTGTCACAGGCCAATATCAATTCTGGAACCGGCGGATTGTGACGCATTCTCGGCAGACCGTCCAGGCGAATCAGTGCTAGCGTTTCACAAATTTGGCCCGCACCGTCTCGGCATTCACACCGTTAGCAGAGTTATGGAAACCTATTCGCTTCACGCAGGATGGCTTTGCCCGGACAAACTGGCCGTCATTCGCTGGTGCAAATGACGTCTGATTCCGTGACCACCCAATCCATGCGGATATCGTGCGGTTCGCTGGGAAGTTGCTCCAACAACTGACAGTCAAAACAGACAGCAACTTTAATCGCGTCCTCGCTTGCTTGAGCTAGCAACCGATCGTAATGCCCTTTCCCATGTCCCAACCGGTTACCCTGTCGATCGAAACCGATTCCCGGCACAACAAACACCTGCACGGAATCTGGGCGAACAAATCGCTGCGAATTCTGCACCACGCGGTCAACCGGTTCGGGAATCCCGAAAGCGCCGGCCTGCAGTTCGTCCAAAGATTGAATGTGAAACAAGCAAAGTTCGTCGCCAAAACATTTGGGCAGCGTCAATTGACTGCGTGCCTGTAAACGACCAGATATTTCTTCCAATGTCTCCACTTCGCTACGAAAACTAGCGTACAACGCAATGGACGAAGACAAATGATAGAAGTCCAATTCGTTCAGCCGCTGGAAGATGACTTGGCTACGTGGCGTTCGATCCGCCAACGATTGGCGAACCAGTTTCAACTTGGGGCGAAGTGTTTTTTTCGTTTCCATCCGACGCATGCTGTTCAGTTCATTCGAGTGCCGAATGGTCCGCTGCGGACTGAAGTTCCCGGAGGTGCATCCAGCGGATGAGTTGGCTGCGCATTTTTGGGCATATTGCGAATCCCTGGACGCGATCGACGAGACCTGGGCTGTTGGCGCAGGTCGGCTTGTTCGAAGATGCGCCGACATTCGTCGACCAGCGTTTGCGCTTGATCGCTGTCTGGTGCTTGTTGGAAAACGCCGGATTCCAGGGACCGACGAGCTTGACGGAGCTGGTTCGCATCTAAAGTTCGATAACGTTCCAGCAACGCGATCATGGCCGGCGTCCGTAATTGATCGTCCGTGGAACCAAGTGCCACAATCATGGTGTTGGCAGGCGATTCGGCCAAGCTGAGCGCCAATTCAAACGCCGCTCCATTCCCTTCCATGCCCTGTTGTTCTAAAACCGATGCAATTTTGTCCGGCATCTGACGCAGATTGTCCAGCCATCGGTCTCGTAAAACCATAATGCGATGATAGTGCGGAGCGGATTGAGGTACGCCGTCACCGATGTGTTCACGAGCGTAACGTACGGACGAACCGTGGTTGCCTTGCTGCAAAACCGACATCAACTTTCCCGCAATCACGCCTACCGGACAACTGGCGTGAATGCTGGCTGATTTGTTCAAGCCGCGAACCAACGCCGGAACGGCTTCCGGTCCGAGTTTCATGAATTCGGTCCGAGCTCGCTGGCCTGCCGCACCTCGCAACTTACCAATGTCATACAAAATAAAGTTGTCCACCACGGCGTCCATTTCGCCTTCCGCTTGCGGCGTCACCATTTTATTAGCCACCACGTACGATCCGCTGATTGGATAGGAAGATCGGCTGGGGCGGAGCAACGCGGCGTATGGTTTGGAATGCGATGGCACCGTCATATCCATGAATTGAGGTGCACTGCCTGGCCGCGACTGAGCATGACTGGCTTGCAGGGGCTGTTCGACCGGACGAGCTTTTTCGTCCAGTGACTGTTGGTTCGAACCTGTTTCTTGATCGGCGAGTGTTGCTGGTTCGGACTGAGCAATTTGAACGTCGTCACCCGATTCTTCTCGATCATCTGTCACGGACGAACCGAGCGTCAATTCGATGGCCTGTGATCCGCTACGTGACGTCGGTTTGCCCGCCATGGCCGTGATCAGCAAACAGATGGACAGATGAAACACCAAACTCGTCAGCCAACAAGGCAGGTCATCCACCCAAGCTTGCCACGGTTGTTGGCGATAGTTGGAAAATTCTTGAGCCAGCGATTCGTCCAGCGCAACAACAACGTCCGATTCGTTGGACGTCGGTAAGTCGATCGTTTCCGGTTGTAGGATCGAACTTTTCTTGCGATGGGTCATTCGAATTCGCTTTTCACCTTACGCAGTCGAATTTCATGCTTGGGCACTAAGTTGGAGATAATGACAACAGCCTCAAAGCCGTCGTCCGAGGATAGTAACGCGGATCCAGCAAAACGCATTGCACGGCTCATGCTCCATTCCATTGTAGACGACAATTTGGCGTTCGAATTTGACGTTTACCCCAGAAAACCGCTGATTTTTGCTTCGCGCGGTGTGACAAACCGCAATTGCTTCGTTCAAAAGAAAAGCAGAATTTTCACATTCACCTGCCTTACAACCAGTCGGCTTGTTCCGCTTGTCGGATCTTTTGATACGTCTGATACGCGCTGACTGCTTGCAATGTTCCCCAAAAAAAAGCGACGGACGCCAGGAACAGCGTTAAAAAGCAGAGTCGCTTGCGATTGCTCCGAAACCCAAGCCACGCCAGAAACAGAGACAAGCAGGCCGGGACCATTGCCCACATCGTAAAATACGAACCGACGGCGCTCATCGCCGCCACCACAATGCTGGCAATCGCCACGCTTCCTCGAAAAGAATCGTGCGGATCGTTCGAAGTCACGTGGGACGTGGCCACGGCATTTCCCGGCAACGCTGGTTGTGCGAATTCCGTTTCGTCCAGCGTAGCCAGCGGGATGGCAGTATTATTCGTTGGATCGGCGTCGACCGGCGATGTGCGAAACGCGATATCGATGGGCATTCGCAACAAGGGCGGCACTGCACTGTTCGCTTGGCTCGTTTCAAAATGATGCCCACAGCGCCAACAACGGTTGACCGCACCAAACAACTCTTCGCCACAACGACTACACGTAACCGCCATTTCTGTCCTTTGCCCTTGGTGCAGGCTGGTTGCCATCCGAATAAACCGGTTGTTCAAGATACAGGACTCGGTGATTTGCAGCAAACGGAATTGCGGCCGGTAGAACCGGTTTCCGCAGCGGATATCACATCAAAACAAGGCTCGGGCAACGTTCCTCCAGCAACGCTGGGTTTCCGTTTTTTCGATCAACGAATTCTGGTATGATGAGAGAACTTGGATTTGTTGACATCTCCGCCTTACAGCTTCGCCCCGCCCGCCCGATTATCTCGCCAAAGGTATCTCGGATGACTACCGTACATTCGCCCGCTGATTCGCTGCTCCGCCGTCGCCAACTACTCAAGGCATCCGCCTGTGGATTTGGTGCGTTGGCCATGAACGCACTTTGTCAGCCACAACTGCAAGCCAGTGAATTGCCGAATGGGATTCCGCATTTTGCGCCGCGAGCAAAACGCGTGATCTTTGTGTTCATGCAAGGCGGGCCGAGCCAAGTGGATTCGTTTGATCCCAAACCGGCCTTGGATCAATACCACGGGCAAAAGGTGGAATTCCACGTCGCCAGAACTCGGCAACGAACCAGCGAAACCATCATGCGACCGTTCTGGAAGTTCCAACAGTACGGACAATGCGGCCAACCCGTCTCGGAACTCTTTCCTGAAATCGCTCGCCACGTAGACGATTTGTGCATAATCCACGGTATGCATACCGAAGGTGTTGCGCACGGGCCGGCCACCTTGTTTTTGCACACCGGCGCCACGAATTTGATTCGGCCGTCCGTCGGTTCGTGGGTCACTTATGGCTTGGGTTCCGAAACACAGGACTTGCCGGGCTTTATTACCATTGGTCCTTCACCTACGAAGGGTGGCCCCAGAAACTATGGCAACGCCTTCTTGCCGTCCCAGTTTCAAGGAACGCCTATCGGTCGGCCCGATGCCAAGCCGGAAGAATTTACAATTGACTACACTTCCAACACGCGAAGCTCGCAAAGCCAACAACGCCAACAGTTGGACTTTTTGAAGCAGCTGAATCAAACTCAAATGTCCAGCCACGCAGAAGATCAACGCATGGCGGCGTTGATGAATTCGTATGAATTGGCCTTTCGCATGCAATCCACGGCACCTCGAGTCCTGGACCTAACGCAAGAAACGCAAGCCACTTTGGATATGTACGGCATTGGACAGAAAGAAACGGACAATTTTGGTCGCCAATGTTTGCTGGCCCGAAAGTTTGCCGAAGCGGGCGTGCGTTACATCCAGGTCAACTATTCCGATCTGTCCGACACGCCCAAATGGGATCAGCATTCCGGAATGGCACAACACGCCGTGCACGCAAAGGCCACGGACAAACCAGTCGCTGCGTTACTGGCTGACTTAAAGCGAACCGGTTTGCTGGAGGACACGTTAGTTTGGTGGGGAGGCGAATTCGGGCGAACTCCCTATTCGCAAAACGGAGACGGCCGCGACCATAATCCTCGAGGCTTCACCGTGTTCCTGGCCGGAGGTGGTGTGAAAACGGGAATTCGTTACGGCGAAACGGACGAATTCGGTTACGAAGCGATTCGAGACAAAGTGCACATGCATGACCTGCACGCCACCATCTTGCACTTATTGGGCATGGACCACAAACGGTTGACCTACCAATTTGCCGGTCGCGAATTCCGATTGACCGACATTCGTGGCCGAGTGGTTTCGGACATTTTGGCCTAGCGTTAACGAACGCTCCAACACTCTGCCGCCGACGCATTCGCACGACCGTTCGCGTTATCGCAAGTCAGAAGTAGAATCATCTTCGCGAACATCACAAACGTGAATTTCACGATCGGCATAGATCCGAGCGTTTCCGAAAATGGCACAGTCTTTTCCCAGTCGAATCAGCCAGCGCTTGATTCGAATCAAACAATAGACCCACCGGCGAATGCGCCGGTGCTTTGAATACGGTGTGGGGCAGAGCACGAAACGACACTCCTTTCGCAGCGTGGCGTAAGTAGGAATGTCGGTAAAGAGTCTGTTCGCGAAAAGAGGTTCGCTGATTTCACTGACACCTGTTTGTCAGCGTTGTAGTCGCTCCAGAATTAAATCCACGTCGTAAACGCAACCGCCCCACGTGCCGCCACCGACTTGCTGCAGCGCCGCCCACAGCTTAGTATCGTCTGGCAGCTGGTCGTCTGGACGAATCGCCGGATTGATATGTCGCGAATCCAGTTCGGCTTGCGCTTCTTCGGGTGACAAGTTTTGCGTTTGGCCGTCGCGAATCATGCCCACCAAGTCAATCGTACCAGTCAAGTCATTGCGATCCACAATGATTTGCACCAAGTCATCGTCGCGGAGTTTGCCAATGGGCCCGCCCGCCAATGCCTCAGGCCCCACGTGACCGACGCACGCGCCCGTGCTGACTCCAGAAAAACGAGCGTCCGTGACCACGGCTACGTCTTTGCCCCAGGGCAAATACTTCAGCGCCGAAGTAATCTGATATGTCTCTTCCATACCCGATCCCAACGGGCCTCGGCCAGCTAAGACCAGCACATCTCCCGCTTGAACCGGTCGCTCCGACTGCCCCTTTACCGCTGCGATCGCATCTCGCTCGCTGGCAAAAACGCGAGCCGGGCCCGTCTTGCGATAGACGCCATCATCGTCCACTACCGACGGATCAATTGACGTGGCTTTGATCACCGATCCTTCCGGACAAATGTTGCCCAACGGAAAACAGACGGTGCTGGTCATGCCTCGGCGTTTGGCTTCTGCAGGCAGCAAGATCACTTCGTCCGGATGGATGCCGTCCTGCTGTTGTAGCGATTCGCGCAAGACAGTTCGCCGTTCACTTC
>JAGQOZ010000317.1 GCA_020426955.1 Planctomycetales bacterium | reverse complement strand
GCACAAGAGCTTGCACCAAATCTAGTGCAAGCTAGTCCAAAACAGTCCAAAACAGTCCCTTTGGACAGACGAGGAAATTTGGCAGAGCGTGCCCAGAAAGCAGCAAAAACCGCTGGAAAACAAGGAAAATCAGAAGATACCAGAGGAGGGACTCGAACCCTCACGACCTTGCGGCCACTGGATTTTGAATCCAGCGCGTCTGCCAATTCCGCCACTCTGGCTGATTCGAAACAATAGATTACGGACAACGTGCTGTTGGGTCAATGCCCCCGAAATCATTGAATTACCCGTTTATTTTGACAGATCGAAAACGGCCCAATCGGTTCGCTTCGTTTGATCGGTTACTTGACTGGCTCGAACAATTCGTTCCTGCAAAACCGAAATGTCAAATTCACACGCGGCGTCTCGATTTTGGCATAGTTTTTCCAACTTTTGCCGAGCATCTTCTAGTTCGCCTGATTCAAAACTGCGGAGCGCTTGTTCGTAGCAGTCTAGGCGATCCAGCACTTGCTGGCTAATACAGTCAGGGCGGAGTTCGCAGAGGTGGAACAAACTGTAAGTGCGTTGAAAACCAGGAAGTCGCGCGTTGCAGATGCGACGAGTTACCGCCGACGCGGGAAGGCGTTTCAATGTCTCTTCCGAAATAATCACCGACGTGCGAAGTTGCTTGCAAGCACCTTCGATGCGACTGGCTAGGTTCACCGTTGCGCCACGAGGACCATACTTCATGCGGCGATGGCTTCCCGCGTTGCCAACTTCCGCAATTCCAGAATGAATGCCGACACCCACTTGCAGATGTGTGCCGAGCGTCTGAAACCATGCTTGATTGATTTGCTGCATTGCTTGGACCATGCGTAGGCCTGCTCGACAAGCTCGTTCTGCATGATTCGTTTGTGAAGTTGGCGCGTTCCACATGGCGGCCAGTCCGTCACCGTAGTAGTCAATCACCGCTCCGTCCTGTTCGTCGACAATTTCGGTAAAGACATCCATCACATGCGTCAGGAAATCGTAAGACGTGGATGTGGGCAAACGGTCGGTCAAGGCAGTGAAGTCTCGGAGGTCAGCAAACAGAACGCTCACTTCGCGGCGTTGGCCACCCAGAAACGCCGGATCTCGTTCTAATTCTCGAGCGACATTGGGCGAAAAAAACTGCTCCAATAGAATGCGAGTTCGCACTTGGTCGGCTTCGTTTTGGAGTCGAACGAACCCAGCGCTGACGGCATCGGCGACCAGTTGGACCCAATGCGCCTCTAACGCTCGTATACCCACTCGATTGTTACCCGAACGCAAGGTGCGGGAACCGACTATAGCGCCGACGATTCGTGCGTCTCGGTCAAAGATCGGCGAACAAACATGACTGGTGGTCGGTACAAGCGTTGCTCCAGGCGTCATCATTTCTGCCGAATGGTAAACAGTCTGACGCGATGCTACCATCTGATCCAGCAATGCAAAGCAGATGCTAGTTCCGTAGGGTGGCTTGGTGACAAAACTGGTATCAATTTCCCAGTGGTTGTTGCGAAGCATCAATACTTGCCCGCCATCTAGGCCGCCTGGTTGAACAACAAACGTGGCTGCTTCCAAGTAAAACAGATGCGAACAGGCGGCTTTGCGTTGTAGATCTCCTAATGCTTCAAACCAGCTTTGTAGCGTTTGGACACCGGGTGGCTTACCCAGCGAACACAACGACGAACGACCTCGGCTGGAGGAACTAGCGAGTGACGCGACGACGGACTTGGCGGCCGGATCGTCTGCATCGTTCTGTAGCAGCACGTGGACGTCGTCGATTTGGCAGGCGATGGGTAGAGATAGCGTGGCGGAAGCTTGCGGTCGCAAGGGTTGTGCGCCAAACGTGCATGTTCGTTCACTGAGGTTTTGAATCCAAACGGAATGTTCGTTCAGTTGCCGCAGTTGCAGCAAGATTGGGGCCGAACCCTTGTCTTGGAATTCGGCCAATGTAACCGTGGTTGGTTCGCTACCTATGCAAGTGAAAGCATGATGTCGAGGTGAATAGAGGAAGGCCGTAAGCATGGTTGTCGAAGGAAAGCGCAAAACGGTGATTGTTTTTGAACACCAATCGAACAAGCGCGAACCAGATTGGTTTGACTTGCCGATAATAGAAATCGTACGTCGCAAGAAGGATGGCTGTGGCCACCAACGTAGGCAGGTTGTGCCGTTGTTTGCGATGATAGCGATCATTCCGTTGGCACAGAGGACACAATTAGCATGGAACTCTCAACTTTCTTTGCTTACGGCGGCATGGCGATGGTGTCGTTGGTTACCGCACAATTGGGCGCCGGTGTTCTGCGGACGGCTGCTGATGCGTTTACGGCCTACCAGTGTCGTCGTCGTGACTTGGAACTGCTGGACGCCAGGATTTTGGTCGCTAAGCGTGAAATGGCGGTGCGGCAATCTAGCGACAAGGCATGGGAAGGGCTGCGGAAATTCCGAGTTCGCTGGAAAGTAGCCGAATGTCAAGGCATTCATTCGTTGTATTTGGTGCCGCACGACGGTCGGCCGTTACCACCGTTTCGGCCCGGTCAGTATTTGACTCTTTCCGTTCGCTTGCCCGGCGATGACCGCCCGACGATTCGTTGTTATTCGCTTTCGGATTCGCCTAAGTCGGACTACTATCGGCTGAGCGTCAAGAAAGCGACACCTCCGCCGGACGCGCCCGATGCTCCATCGGGCAAGGTGAGTTCGTACGTGAATGACGTCGTTTGTGAATCGGACATTCTGGACGTCAAGGCTCCTTCTGGATCTTTCTATTTGCATACCGATAAAGAGACCCCGGTGGTTCTGTTAGCGGGCGGCGTGGGAATCACTCCGGTCTTGAGCATGCTGAACTATTTGGTGGATGTGCAATCGCATCGCCAAGTCTATTTCTTTTTGGGAGTCCGGAACGGTTTGGACCATCCGTTCCACCAGCATTTGAGCGAAATTGCGAGAACCCACGACAACATCAAAATCGTCACCTGCTATTCACGGCCTCGGTCGAATGACCAGCAAGGTTGCGATTATGACGTACAGGGCCGAGTGACGGTGGATTTGATCAAGCAGTATTTGGGCGTTAGCAACTACGATTTTTATCTGTGCGGACCTCCGGCTTTTTTGGATTCGCTGGTGACAGGGTTGAAAGCTTGGGGTGTTCCGAAAACGTCTATCCATCAAGAGGCGTTTGGACCTAGCCGAACGTCGAAACCTGTTGCCGTGCCCGACGCTTGTGAAAAGTCCGAGGTGCAATTTGCTAAATCGAATCGAACCGCAACCTGGGACGGAAGTCTCGCCAACCTATTGGACCTAGCCGATGCCGCTCAGATTCCGATCGATTCGGGGTGTCGCGCCGGCAATTGCGGTACCTGTTTGACGGCCATTAAATCGGGTTCGGTCAAATATTCGCAAGATCCGGGTTGTGACGTTGATGACGGTTGTTGTCTGCCCTGTATCGCTTCCCCGGACGGGCCGTTGGTATTAGACGCATAGCTGCGGTGTTTTGGAATCTATGTTTGGGAAAGTCTCCTTTCCTTTCAACATGATTTCTACGAGCGTCGTTTGCTATGTTTGGTTCTATTCGGTCTATGTTTGTTCTTACTTCGGTTGTGATTTGCTGGGCGTGTTGTGAATCGACGTGTCACAGTGAAGTCAATCCAGAATTGGCGAATGATCCGCACAAGGTTGTGGGCGCCGAAAACTGTTCGAAGTGTCACGAAAACGAATTGAATGTCTGGAAGCAGACGCCTCATTTTCACACGTTTGATACATTGCATCGAAAGCCGGAAGCGCAGCAGATCGCAGAACGAATGGGGATTCGTTCCATCAAACGCGATGAAACCTGCATGCAGTGCCACTACACTTCGCAGCAAGACGGAAGTCGTTCCAAATTGATTTCGGGGGTATCGTGCGAATCATGTCACGGCGCGGCCAAGGACTGGTTGACCATTCACAATGATTACGGCGGCCCGGATGTCACCAAAGAAATGGAGTCCGACGCACATCGACGCAAACGCCGTCTGACCAGCATGAAAAACGGCATGCGGAATCCGACCAATCTGTACCTGGTTGCCAGAAGCTGTCTGAACTGCCACACCACTCCCATGGAGAAGCTGGTCAACGTTGGTGGCCACCCGGCCGGCAGCCAGACATTTGAATTGGTGTCTTGGTCGCAAGGGATGGTGCGTCACAATTTTGTGCGTTCCAACGGGACGACTAATAACACTTCCGATTCGGCTCGTCTGCGGCAAATGTTTGTCGTAGGCGTGATGGCAGACTTGGAATATAGCTTGCGAGCGACCGCGCAGGCGACAGAGAAAGCGAAATTCGGTATTGCGAATGCAGAACGAGCCAATCGTGCTCGCTTGCTACTGCTATCACTGCAAGAACGCTTGGACGATCCGTATATCCAACAAGCGTTAGATGCTATCAAAGTGGTTCGCCTAACACCGAATAACCGAGAATTGCTGGAACAAGTGGCGGACCAAGTTGGTTCGGCCGCGTTCATATTCGCGCAGAAGTCCGACGGTGCTACACTTGCCGCCATTGACGACTTAATTCCACCACCATCGCAATACAAATAGCGTCCACCTACGCTCATGGAGGAGGTAGGTATTCATGTTGCACAAAGGAGTGTCGATCGCCCGGCCACAGCGTTGGGACGTGCCGTTTGGACAAGACATGTCCGACGAGGACGTTGATCGTTTGTTGCAAACGCCGCCATTCAGCCAAATGAATGGGAATGCCTTTTCAGCCAGCTGCTCTTTGCCTGATATTCTGCGCAATGACACTCGTATCAACCGCTATCAAACGGGTGACTTGGTGGTGCGCGAAGGCGACTATGGTGACAGCGCGTTCTTGGTATTGCGAGGTTCGGTTCGAGTGACATTGGAGTCGCTTTCCGCAGAAGCACTGGGCCGAACCGAAACTGTCCGTAGCAGCTGGTTTCGCACGCTTTCACAAATGTGGAAGCAGTATCGGTATCCAGAAGTTCGCCACTATGCGCGAAAGGACCGTTCGTCGTCCGTGGTGGGATCACGGATGCAGGGCGATTCCCAACGCGTCTTCTTGCAAGACGTGCCAGGCGTCTTGAATGAATTCCAGACAGTCGCATTAACGACAGGCGAATTCTTTGGTGAACTCGCGGCGCTCACTCGATCTCAAAGATCCGCCACGGTGTTTGCCGATTCGGATGACACGGAATTGCTCGAGATTCGCTGGCAAGGTCTTCGCGATATCATGAAGCGAGATCATTCGCTGCGAGACCACATTCACCAACAATATCGCGAAAACAGCTTGTTGTCGCATCTACGCGAAACGCCGTTTCTGAGTCAGTTGCCGGACGAAGCGTTGCAAGAAATTGTGCGAGAAACCACCTTTGAGTCATTTGGTTCGTTCGAATGGCAACGCCCCTTCAAAAGCGAATTGCTTAACGCCGATCCGGCGGAACGTATCCTGGCGGAACCGATCATCGCTCAAGAAGGCCATTACCTCAACGGTTTGATTTTGATTCGCGCCGGGTTCGCTCGCCTTAGTCGCAAACGAGGCAGCGGCCACCAAACGGAAGCCTATCTGGGAAAAGGCCAAGCGTTCGGTCTGGAAGAACTGGCATACAACTGGTCCGAACACCAGCAGATTTCCCTGCTGCGATCATTACGCGCGGTAGGTTATGTGGACATTCTGCGCATTCCAACGGGATTGGTCGAACAGCACATTTTGCCCACATTGGATGATTTTCAATTGGAATCGGCGCGGCTGCGAGTCACAGGTTGGCAAGATGCCGCCAACGCGGTTGTATCGGACCGCATCAACGCGACGGAAGCCAACGATACGGCCATGTTAGAGTTTGTGGTAGACCAGCGATTGATGAATGGTACGCAAACCATGATCATCAATTTGGACCGCTGTACTCGCTGTGATGACTGTGTCCGAGCGTGTGCGACGACACATGAGAATAATCCTCGATTCGTCCGCCACGGTAAGATCTTTGATCGGCATATGTTCGCCAACGCCTGCATGCATTGTATCGACCCGGTGTGTATGATCGGTTGTCCCACGGGTGCCATCGGTCGCGACGTAGATTCGGGGACGGTGACCATCAACGATCTGACCTGCATTGGCTGTGCGACGTGTGCCAACAGTTGTCCGTACGACAATATTCGCATGGTCGGCATTCGCGACGATGACGGCGCGTTCATTTTGGATTCGGACCAAGGTCATCCGATTGTCAAAGCCACTAAATGTGACCTGTGTGTTGACAAATTGGGTGGACCTGCGTGCGAACGAGCTTGTCCCCATGACGCGCTGATTCGGATTGATGTAGAGCAAACCGATTTTCTTCGTCAATGGCTTTCCAGATAACGAATTTGAACTCATGAACGGACTCATAAACACCTTTTTTCGCCGCCGGATCAGTAACGCATTGTTCGCGACGCTGGTAGCGTTGTCGCTGCTCTTCCTGCTGCAATCGCAGCGACAACATTTGAAATATGATTCCTTTACCAGCGGCTATTTGCTCATCGCCGCGGTCTTGTTTTTAGCTGCCTACAATCTTCGGAAGAAGCTTTCATTCTTGCCAATGGGAAAATCATCTACTTGGTTGCAAGTCCACATCTACGTGGCGTACGTGGCAATCGTCATCTTCTTGGCACACGTTGGATTCCGATTTCCCAACGGCCAGCTAGAATCATTGCTGGCCATTCTGTTCAGCGGTACGGCCGTCAGCGGAATTTATGGGCTGTACATAACGCGAGTGTATCCCAAGCGGCTGAGCAATCTGAGCGAAGAGTTTGTGTTTGAACGTATTCCTGCGTTTCAGTACCAGGTCAGAAAACAGGCCTCTTCGTTAGCGGTTGCCTCCATGGAACAAGTTCAACAAACGACACTGGCTGAATTTTATTCGAACCGATTAAGCGATTTCTTCGAACAGCAACGAGGTGTCGTGTATCGACTGTTCCCCGGCAGTCGTCGTCGAAAAAAACTAATGGCGGAACTGTCTAGTCTGCAACGATATCTTTCGACCGAAGAACGTCAAATCAGCAATCAGTTCTTCCGTTTAATTCGCAAGAAAGACGACTTAGACTACCATTGGGCCTTGCAAGGAAAGCTCAAGCTGTGGCTGTTCGCTCATATCGGCTTGACCTATTCGTTGGTGTTGGTCGCTATCTATCATGCGGTCATGGCGCACGCGTTTCACGGAGGATTGCGATGAACCGAGGACGTTTGCAAGGTGAACCGCAACCGCAAT
>JAGQOZ010000316.1 GCA_020426955.1 Planctomycetales bacterium | reverse complement strand
AACACACTTGGCGGTTAGAAGATTTATTGGACGAATCGGTTGTGAACGAATTAGAATCCAGAATAACAAACAACGTCTGTTCTTTACAAGCAAATCCATCCTGTGCGGAAATTCACCAGGGAAAGGCAATAAATATGTGTCGCGGCCTGATCATAGGTATTCTCTTGTTGCTGTCGGCGGTCCAGTGCTTTGCGGCGGAGAGTCCGGCGGTTCGCCGAGTTGTATTACTGAATTCAGGTGTTGGGTACTTTCAATTCGAAGGCGAAGTCCACGACACGGAGACAATTGATTTAGCGTTCA
Organism: Planctomycetales bacterium; assembly: GCA_020426955.1. GTDB lineage: Bacteria > Planctomycetota > Planctomycetia > Pirellulales > Pirellulaceae > JAGQOZ01. Next base: position 6,948 of record JAGQOZ010000316.1, on the reverse strand, counting down.
ATGCGACCGACATCAACGATGCGTTGAAGAGCCTTGTGTTGCAGGATTTGAATGGTGGCCGAATTCGCTCGGCAGAATACAATCTCAAGTCCCAATCCAATTCTCGTGCGGCCATGGATGGCTTCCAAATCGCGCAGGCGCCGTCAATGGCGAATCTGTTGCAACAATTTCAGGGCGAAGAAATCACGGCCATTGGCGTCGAACAAATCACGGGACGGATTTTAAGTATTGAACAGCGAAGTTCGTACGATGCGAATACTCGCCTGACCATCGGCACCGATGTCCTGAATCTGTTGACGAAGCAAGGGATTCAGCAACTGGACATTCACACGATTCAGCGATTCGAATTTGTGAATCCGGAAATTGCCAAACGCTTGAACGATCTTCTCGAGCAACTGGCGGCCAATCGCAAGGACAACCGGCAGACGCTCAAAATTCAATGTGAAGGACAAGGGAATCGCCAAGTTCGAATCGGCTATGTTCACGAAGTTCCCGTTTGGAAAGCCAGCTATCGTCTAGAACTGGGACAGCAGTCCGCAACATTGCAGGGCTGGGCGGTAGTGGAAAATACCACGCAAACGGATTGGAAAGACGTGCAGCTGTCGTTGATCAGCGGCAACCCTGTTTCGTTTCAAATGAACCTGCTGGATCCTGTGTTCGTCAATCGCCAACGCGTCGCCGTCATGCTTGGTGAATCGACTGCCGTTCAATTACACTCGCCGTCGCCGAGACGTGGTCGCTCGAATGTTGTTGCAGGCGGCCAACTAGGTGGCGGCAATCGAGGCTTGGGCGGTTTCGGTGTCAACTTGGGAGGAATGATTGGAGGAATGGGCGGCACTAGCGAGGAAGCTGGCAGCGAGCTCGTTGGTCGAGGTGTCGAAGCAGACACAACCACATCGGAAGTGGGCGCGATGTTCCAATATCAACTGGAGAAACCTGTGTCATTGAAAGCGCAAACGTCGGCGATGCTGCCGATCATTCAATTCGAACTGCCGGCCGAACGCATCGTCCTGTTCAATCAAACGACGCACCCCAAGTATCCGTTGAACGCGGTTCGCATCACGAACAATTCGAAACAGTTTGTTTCCCAAGGTCCGATTACCGTTTATGACCAAGGCGTCTTTGCTGGCGATGCGTTGGTTCGCAATCTTGCCAATGGGGAAACTCGTCTCATCAGCTATGCATTGGACGCAGCGGTGGAAATTGATGTGCAACAAGAGGAATCGAAATTCAAGACGGTAAGCGTTGCCATGGAACATGATCGTGTGCAATTTATTCTGGAGCGAACTCGCCGGGACACCTTTACCGTTAACAACCAGGCAGCAGAATTGAAACAAGTTCTGCTAGAGCTAGATCGAAACGAACCATGGGAATTGGTGGACGATGACGCTGTCACTGAATCCACCCGTTCGCTGTACCGTTTTCAAGTGGCCGCGCCCGCCGAGCAAACACTTACAAAGACGGTTGTCCGTCGAGATACAATAAAAGAAGAGGTTTTATTGACTCGTATGAGTCGAGAGATCTTGCGGCAGTACGACGCGACAGACGTTTTAACGGATTCTCAGAAACAGCTCTTCAGCCAGATTATCCAATTGCGAACCAAGATCACGGAGCTGGAGCATTTGGCTCGATCCGCTCAAGAACGGCGGCGTGAAATAACAGGGGAACAAGATCGAATTCGAGCAAACTTGCAGGCAATTGAAAGGAACACGGCCTTGTACCAGCAATTCCTTCGGCAAATCACGGAGCAGGAAAAGCAGATAGGCGAATTCGATCAGCAAATAGCTGAATTCGCAGATCAGGCAAAAGCCATGCAACAACAGTTGGCGGAAGTTGTCTCGCCTTTTGCGGCGAAGAGTTCGCTTCGCAAGTAACAAACGTTGCAACTTTTGATGTTGCGTATTTGTTGCGTTCTCGGTCCGAATTTCCTAGCCCGAAGCGTGAGCGAGGGAATTCAGCAACGCTCAATTTTCCCTCACTTACGTGTCGGGCTAGGAATAACCTCCACCGTCGCATCAAGGAAACGGTGGAGTGGTCTAGAACAGAACACCAGCGTCAAACCATTCTGGCAAATCAGAATGGGAACGCCCATTAGGATGCCTTGCGCACGTACAACCACACATAACCTGTCATGGTTTGTGGGCCGACAAGGCTTTGCCGTTCTTGGTAGAGTTCGCTGGATTCGAGCGAAATAGCATTGATTTCTTCTCGGATCTTCTGAACGGCTTCGTCGTCGGGCGAACCACCTTCGGCTAACAGTTTGCGATATTCGTCCAGTTTGGGCTGCATTTTTTCGTTGATTTCGGCCATGCGTTCTTCAATTTCAGCCAACTTTTCTTCATCGACGTCTTCCTTCTTTTCGACGATGGTGGCTTGGTCGCCAACTAGCAGATCCAAATGACCGTCATTGTTCCAGTCGACCGCCCAAACTCGAGTTCCCGTGGCCGGGCGAACGGCCTCCACACTGTCAAATGTTTGATGGCCCGGTGCTGCGATCAACCGCTGAAATTCGCTCCACTGCGGCTTCGATCGCGTCCCCGTGTTTTCCGACCAAATCACGCCGCCATCTTGGCAACCCGACATCAGATCTAAGTCGCCATCGCCGTCCCAATCGACCAAGTGTGGCGCACTGTGGTACGAAGGCGAAGAAATGGGCAACTTTTCAGGTTGGCCCAAGGCTGGCTGCTTGTCTGAACCGCTGTTGGTGTACAAATAAAAGCTATTGCCGAAGCAACCGGTTACAAGATCTAAGTCACCATCGTTGTCGTAGTCGACCGCGTGCTGTTGCGTACAGATGGTCTCAATCTGGTTGTCCGCAATGCCGTTGGCGTCTTCGTTCTTTTCAATGGTCGCATTCAACAGAGGCTGGCCTTCGGCATTCGTTAAAGCTTCGGCCGAATTGAATTTTAGGCGATCGGTTCCTCGTAGAATTTGGATATGTCCACCGTCTGCATTTTCCGTCCAGTAACAGCCAGACAGAATATCCAAGTGCCCGTCTTGGTCCCAGTCCACAAACTGTGGAGTTGAGCTGGTGCATCACCACACGCCGGGGACTTCCAAACGACCATCGTCCGCTGCGAGCCAATCGCCGGTTTCAAAGCGAGGTGATTCTCCGTCGTCCGCAGCATTCTTGAAAAACTGCATATTACCCGACCGAAATTGCCCCACCACTAAATCGGCCTTACCGTCTCCGTCGACATCCGCCATGGTGGGACAGGCATAACCGGGGCTTTCCACGGAAATCCAATCGTCACCGGCTTTCAAGCGAACCGGTTCCTCAAAGGGCGAATCATCCGCATACAACACTGTGCTTCCCAGCAGCAGTACCAGCCACGCTGTGACATTTAGCTTCATTCTAGACTCCGAAAGAATAGGAAAAGGAACGTTCGTCCTACGTTCGAACGAAACACGGCGACATTCTATCAAACGGCGTTTCAAACTGGCAAATGAACGTTGCCCGGATGCGTTTCACCCTACGGATCCGGCCATGGAAACAGGGAAAATCCAGCCTATTTTTTTAGGTTCCACCGAATGTAGCTGCGCAGTCCATCGTCTTCAAACTGCATGTTCAGCTGCATCGATTCAATATGCTGCAACATGCCAAACGGACGATTTGGGTCGAATTCGGGTTGGCGTTGTCGTCGAGGGTTACCGTATTCGGCACTACTAAGCTGTTGTTCTCGCCAAATCCATTGATCTGTGTCGAGCTTATTCGGTTCGAACCCAAACAATTCAAAGTGCGAATGCAACGCTTGATCCACGTCGGGTTGCGATAGCATCATTGGATACAGTCGGCCCAATGACGCCATCACCGATTTGCGATTGGCATCGGTCGCGGCGGCGAACAGTCCGGGCAGTTGTTTTTGGCAAGCGATCGGATTGGCTTGCAACATCGCACCGTTCAGTTCCACCGGCAGGGTGCTGACCACTTGGTCGCCACTGGACCAAGGAATATTTCGAACGACCATGTACTTGCCAATCACTTCCACGCCGTAACGCAGCTTGACCACGCCAAACAGATCCAACGTCCAAACCCATTTGTCTTGATCACCCACTTGATGGAACGAGACGGCAAATTCGCGGTCTTGGCGACGAGGCAACAGACCGCTGGTGGCTGCTTGTCGGAAGAATTGCCGAGTCCGTTCAGGCGACTTGGTTTCGACGAAGAAACTGCAGGGACGCGTCAACACAGACAGGGCTACAGGGATCATGAACATTTCATCTCGAAGCATGCGATTGTTCGACCCAAACGCACCAAATATGTCGCCGCTACCCATGGCAATGACCGGATCGGCATCGTAAATGGCCATGTGTATTCCCGGACCAAAATCGTCTAAAACGGCTGAACTGATGCCGGAATAGCGACTGAAGAATTCAGAGAAGCTCTGTGCCATGGACTGCCAAGCTTCTTCGTTCCAATTCGCAGAAACTTGTAGCACGGGCGTCGGTTCGACAACCGGAACCGACAACGGCACGTCATCATTCGCATGTGCTAAACCTCGACGCAGTCCGTTGTAGATAGAGTTATCAATCAGCGGCAGGATAAACGTGGCCAATTCCAACTGATCGCTGCCCGCATCGTTCAGGCGTAGCGCAATCGGGTCAAAGAACTGCCGCCAATACCGAGAATAATTCTCCTGGTACATGCGGTACGCTTCGGCTTCCATGGGTGTCACTTTTTCCAGCGGTACTTCTGGAAGCGTCTTCATTTTGGGCAGTGTGCCGTAACGATCGGAATGCACCAGCCCCAACTTATCAATGGATAGATCGGGCGTCCGCCAGCTATCCGGAACGTACTTGTTACGAACCAGCGATTCCATCGAATCCGCTTGAAAACCGTCCAGCTTGGCCAGGATGGCACGAGCTGTAATGGCTTCCATTTTCGCTTTGGTACGAATGCGTCGGTGCTGCGCCAGTTTGACTTGAGGCCCAACCAAACGCCGAATGAACGGATCCGAGAAGTAGGCATAAAACCGAGTATCATCCGAAATATCCAGCTTGGTCAGCATGTAGCGAAATTCAGCGCTGGTACCTAAGCTTCCCTGGCCACCGTTCTGCAAAAGGTCCAGCGATAATTCCAATTCGTTTCGATTCGTGCTGGCGAACAAGTAGCCGCTCTGAACAGACAAATATGCCACGTCACCGTCGGGTGTTTTTATTTCCATTGGTTTGGCGCCATTCGCCTTCGCTCCTAACAAACTCAGCAGGCCGGTCAACAGCCGAGGTTGTTGGACCTTGGCAATCACGGTCACGTCCGTGCCGTCAATGAAGTAGAGGTCGGGCGAGAACATCGCCATTTCCTCAACTAAGCCGGAATCCAGTACCTTCTCCAACCAAGCTCGATTCATGCCCAGCCGATCCAGGTATCGCTGTTGCAAGTGATAGTTCAAGCTATTGCCCGAAAGTGCCATCCCGGTACTGGCGATAAATTCGGCGCCCGTATCCAAGAAAGGCAGCAGCGCGTCGGGCTTGGCAACGTACACCAAGAAACGATCATGCGGAACTAACTTGGCAATTCCCAGCGAACCACCGGGTTGCCCATTCAACATTTCTTCAAACGGATGCGATTTGACTTCCACACCTTTGATCGAAGCGATATCCACCGAATCTGCTTCGTCACTTTCGGCTGCCACCACATTCTGCAATTGCAGTGTTTCCTCAATGGCTGCTCGTCCACCTAAAATCGCAAACGACGAAGTGACTTGCCCACGGTTATTTCGATTGACTTCGTTTTGGTCGTCTGCGATGCCCCACGACGCCAACATGCCGTCCGGCGCCGCAAACGCGTAACTTTGCCAAGCGAACCGTCGAGCATTCATGAGCGACGTTCGCACATCGGCTAAGGGGTGTTTCGAATCCAAGGTCCAACGCAGCGCTTTTTCTTCTTGCGTGATCGAATTTCGCAAGGTCAATTCCAGCAGATCGCGAACTGGCTGCTTGGCGGTCAGTGTCAACGTATATTCGTTTTGCCGACTCTCTTGGCGTTGTTCAATGTCAGCTTGACGGACAATGGAAGCAACCTTGATGTTGTGCCGTTCCAGCAGCTGACCATCAATGTCTGTGCGTTCGCAGTTCCCGTCGGTATATAGCACCCAGTGTTTGCCGTCGTCGATAAACGGACGCAGTTCAAACGCCAGCACCGTGCGGTCTTCATTTTTCACAAAGGTGCGAAATTCGGGCGCACCTTTCGGGCGATTGTCGACCGCAATGGGCTCCTTGGTAAATACAAATTTGGCACGGGGCACCAGAAATACGAATGGCCCTTTGATCTCGTGGTCCACGATCTGGTCTAGTTGCTCCATTTGCCACGGCTTGGAATCCCAGCGTTCGGCTACGTATTTCCAGCGACTGTCGTCGCGAATATCCGCGATTGTTTCCGGTCCTTTTCCGTCATGTTTCGCAGCGAATTCCTTGCACGCTTCGTATCCCATCTGCACTTGCCAGCGACCGCTATTAATATTGCGTTCCTCTACAACTCGGTACATGCGGCTGCCCAAGTTCTGTAGAACCGAAAGATCTTGCGGCACCAAATAGCATTCTTGAACGCCCGCCCCATCCGGTGCCATCACTTCCCAAAGTCCGTCACTGGGAAGCGTTAACCGGCCCTGGTAAATGTGCAGCGGCAAGTCTCCCTGCGAAGCATAGCGAGTGTCATCGGCGCTGACACTGACAATATCTTGACACTCGGCCATGTTCACCAGTTGCGTTACAACTGCAATCGCGCATGCGGCCATCACCCACCAGCGACGCCCATTCGGTCGAACCTTGTTTTCGAAACGTGAGAAATGCATGATTTCACTCCTACTCTTTTGTTCAGCCGGCATGCGTAACCAGCGTGATCAGGCTTTGCGAATCAAGTCGGCGAACTTGCTTTGGTATCGGATTGCCTGACGATTCCCTGGTGAAAGGGATTCGTCGCCTCATCCACTACGGGAAAATCTTCAGCAA
>JAGQOZ010000315.1 GCA_020426955.1 Planctomycetales bacterium | reverse complement strand
AGTGCAATTGATCAAGGATATTGCTCAGGGCGAAGGAGATCTGCAGCGCCGCTTGCCGGCCGATCGCAAAGACGAATTTGGCGAATTGGCCTATTGGTTTAACCACTTCTGTGACAAATTGCAGCGAGTGGTGAAGGAGATTGCGGAGAACGCAGACGACTTGGCCAAGACCGCCAATACGTTGAATGTGGTGACCGATGCCTTGTCTCAAGATGTCCAGACCACGATTAACGAATCCAAGTGCGCCAGCGATTCTACCAGCCAGATGTTGCGCAATATTCGTAGTGTTTCGTTGACTTCGAACACCATCTCCGATGCCATCGAATGCTTGGCCTCCAGCGTACAACAGATGACGGCCACGATTGGCGAAATATCGTCCAACACGGTGCACGTTGCAGATCGAATCAACCGGACGACCGAATTGGCCGACGCCAGCAACTCGGAAGTCCAGCAGCTGGGTACCGCTGCGGAAGAGATCGGCAAGGTCATTGAAGTCATTGAAGATATTGCCGAACAAACCAATCTCTTGGCACTGAACGCCACCATCGAAGCAGCTCGAGCGGGTGATGCGGGAAAAGGCTTTGCCGTGGTAGCCACCGAAGTCAAGGAACTAGCCAAACAGACCGCCGTAGCGACGGACGATATCCGCAATCGCATTGGCCATATTCAAAGCACCACGTCGCGCACCATCGCCAGCATCGCGGAGATTACCGAAATGATTGTCGATGTGAATGACAAGACGTGTACCATTGCGTCGGCCGTGGAACAACAGAATTCGACGTCACGTCACATCGCAGAAAACGTTGCCGAAATCGCCGATTCGGCAAATAGCTTAGCTGAGACCGCTCAGAAGTCCGTCGAAGAATGCGAATCCATCACAGGTTCAATCTCGCAAGTCGACAATGTCGCGCGGAACTCGTCGGAAGAGACCAACCGATGTCGCGAAACCGGCGCTAACATGACACAACTTTCCAGGCGCTTGACCGGCATCGTGGGACAGCTGAGTGCGTAACAGGCAAATTCGGCTTTCCACATTTAGCATTTGAATTCACCAGCAATTCTGCAAACGCAGTCAACGCGAATTGACACACAAGTCGTTTCGACTAGTCTGAATCAAGCACCCAAAGCTTTGATTCAGAACAGGAGACGACCATGCGAGTGCTCATTTTTTGCTTGATAATGTTGACCGCGTCCGCAACGCTGGACACACGTAGCCAAACTTTGCCGAATGCTTCTTCAGCAGAAGAATTGCATAGCACCGACTTGGCAGCGCGCTGGTACCGCCGGGCTCGTCGAGGCCGAGCGTTTCGACGTCGCAGCGTTGCCGCGAATTGGCAGCAGCCTAGTGTTGACACCCTATCTGCTTGGGGTTGCACACAACTGCCTGCGTAGAAGCCGCAGCCGTTCGTGCCCGCTTGGTAAAATGCTCCAAACGTAACGCCGCACCGTGGCAGGAAGACTTGTGCGCTGCAATTTCTTGCACAGTCTTTCGGTCCGTCATTCCGAAGAACTCCTTGGTCTGCCCCAGACGTACTTGTTCCTTCGCGCTTTGCGTACGAAAGGGAGTTCATGGTTGCGCGACAAGCGTTCCGTTCGATCTGGGCTGTTATGCTGCTGGTGTCGATCGTGTGCCAAGGATTGTATGCCGAACGACACACAAGCTATCCCAATCTTCCTCGACTCTGTGCGCCTGATCGATTCCACGAAGCGAAATCACCTCAACTGCGTCAACGCCCGTCCTCAGACCAGCGACAGCGAGATCTCCGGCAGCGACAACCTGCTGCACCGCAACGGCCAGCCAACACCAAGCGGGCTCAACATCCCGACGCAAGACCTTTGCCTCCAGTGCCACCCAGCTCGGCCGACTTCAAAGAAGGAGCAAACGGGTTGGACGATGCCGATGCCAAGGCCGAACCAGACGCTCAACCGCCAGCCAGTCCCGACGAATTGTCTGCCGAAGACGTCGAAGACGGTGCTGGTGACAACCAAGAAGAAGATGAAAAAGAAGATGCAGACGAAGGCGAAGAAGAAGACGCGGACGCCGAAGAAGAAGAAGACCTGGAAGACGAATGGTCTACGCTGCTTTGTCCCGAATCACACAGTTGGTTTGGTGACAGCGTAGCAGTCGAGTGCGTCTATACTGGCGAATACTTTCACTTGGCTCGAGGCGGCATCAACTCGAACGACGCCAGTCGATACCGAGGAAACTTGGATGTGACGATGACGTTTGACGCAGAGAAACTATTGGGGATCGAAGGGGGCAGTCTGTTTGTTTACTTTGAAGACGGGCATGGAATTGGCATCACCAACGATTTTGCGGGCGACTTCCAAACCATCAGCAATATAGACGCCGGCGATCTCACTCAGGTCAGCGAATATTGGTGGTTGCAACAATTCGGTGAAAACGCGTGGTGCAAGCTTGGCAAGCAAGATGGCAACGCTGATTTTTGTGCTTCCGATTTGAGCGGAGACTTCATCAATTCTTCGTTCGGATTGATTCCCAACGTTCCCATCCCGACGTTTCCCGATCCAGGTGTGGGCTTTGCCGGTTTTTGGCAAGCCACTGAAAAACTGGGGCTCGGTTCGGGAGTCTATGACGGATCACCGGATGGACGAAAATGGGGTTGGAGCGGATTAGGAAACGAAGGCTACTTTTGGGTGACGGAAGCGGTCGGGATCTGTTCGCAGCTGGATCTGACATGGCGCTGGGGTAACTGCCGAAACCGATGTGATCTCGGCCGGTGCGCCCGCTTCGCGCGACGGCAATCACGGTTGGTATGTGATTTTTGATCAAATTTTGTTTCGCGAATCGGAAGACGACCAGCAAGGCTTGGGCCTATTCGGACAATATGGCACCGCACCGGCGGACCGTAACGAAGTGTCTGACTACTACGGCATTGGCTTGGTGTACAAAGGACTGTTCAACGAACGGCCTGACGACTATTTGGGAGTCGCTTACAACAAGGCCGAATTTTCTTCTCGGCTTCAACCGATCGACGGTCGCACACATGAAGAGGTGATCGAAATGTTCTATCTGATTCAGTGGAATCGGTACGCCGTGATTCAGCCTGACATACAATTTATCGGCAATCCGGGTGGTGACGGTCGAGACGCTTTGGCGGCAGGAATTCGCTGCGAAATAGCGTTGTAAGCAGAACCGATTCGCCAAACCGCATTTTTCTTGAACGCGACAAATCAATTGCATTCCCGCTAGCTGACCACGTGTCAAAAACCAGATGCCAGTTCTGTTCGTCAAGCCCATTGCGATTCGCTTCCGCCGTTGCCAAACTGTCAACATGTCACAGATGGACGACACGATTTCATTGGTCGCGGTAACGCAACCAAAAACGGTCCGGGTAGCAATGAACAGAGGACAGGGAGTGCGACATGGAGAACAGCGTTGTTGACGAAGGTACAGTGAAGGCATCCGAACCGTTTGTCGGGCAATGGAGAAGGTTGGTCAGTACCAGCAATTGGGACAAAGGAAAAATCATTCATCATTGGCGTACGGCATTGATTGAGTCCGGAGCGGCGGCCACGGAGTATTCCGATGAAACGTGGAGCCAAGCGGTGGGTGGCGTCACCAGCCAGCACGTGGGGCGGTTGCGTCGAGTGTTTGATCGGTTTGGTGATTCGGCCGATCAGTATGAAAATCTGTTTTGGAGTCATTTCCAAGCAGCTTTGGATTGGGATGACGCCGAAATGTGGCTGGAAGGAGCATCAAATCATGGCTGGTCCGTCTCCATCATGCGACGCCAACGCTGGGAAAATCTCGGGGCGATTGCCGGTGACGAACCCAAAGATGAAGACATCGTCTACGCCGATATGGACGAAGATTTCGACGAAGATGCGAACGCTCAGTCGGACGATATCGCGGTCGCCGAACGTGACATGGCGGATTTCTCGGGATCGCCTGTGCCGGAAGGTCCAGACTTTGGTGACGAAGACGACGAAGATTCGCACTCGGAACGTTCGTCCGATGTCGACATCCACGCTCTTTCCGATGAAGGGCCGCAAGAAAAAATTCGGCCGTTCGAACACTTGGACGATCTGCCAAACGATTTTGCCGAAGTCTTGGATTCGTTCAAAGTCTCCATCCTGCGACATAAAGCCAGCGAATGGGAAGACTTACCGTTAGAAACCGTCTTGGCATCCTTGGATGCACTTCGCGAAATGGCCTTGGCGCCGTCAGAATGACTTGGCCAGTTGGTTCGACCTACATTCGCTGTAAAAAATCTAACAGAGGCTGAATGGACAACGGTTGAGAATGATCGTTGTTCACCACTAGCTGAGCGTGTTGTTTGGAGGGTTCGACATACTGTTGATGCATGGGATGGACCGTCTGTTCCCATTGTCGCAGGACGGACTCTTTCGAGCGGCCTCGTTCCTGCATGTCGCGATCAGTACGCCGCTGCAAGCGAACGTCGGCCGGTGCGTCGATGAAGACCGACACGTGAAAATGGGCTCGTAAGCTGGCTTCCGCCAGAATCATGATCCCTTCGACAATGATCGTGCTGCGTGGCTGAACCAGCGTGGGCCGATGCGTGCGATCGTGCGCCGCAAAATCATATTCGGGAACGTGAACCGGACGACCTTGCCGCAAATGTTCCAGATGTTCGACTAACAATGACGTTTCAATGGCGTCCGGATGGTCAAAGTTGGTGGCAGCTCGGTCCGCCGAGCTCAGATGCGTCAGCGGCCGGTAGTACGCGTCGTGCGAGAGGAACGCGGCCGATTCTGTGCCAAAATGCCGCAGCAGTTCCTGCGCGAAGGTGGTTTTGCCACTTCCCGATCCTCCGGCAATTCCGATAATAAGTTGCGTTGTCATGGTTCGCAGCCTGGCGGACTAGAAACAGTACCAGCGTTTTCTGAACAGACCATTATTCTTCGCCCAGCCTGATTTGAGAATCCCGAACCATGGTTGATCTGCATACGTTTCCGTTGATGTTTCGAATTCGGCAAAAATTCAACGTGACCGAAGTCCATGATGTGGCCAGCGAAGTGACCGCACAATTGGACCGCCTTTCGCTGGCCGACAAAATCAAAGCGAATCAGACCGTCGCCATCACGGCCGGCAGCCGAGGCATCCACAAAATTGACGTAATTTTGAAAGCCGTTGTCAACTATCTCAAGAAACTGGGTGCTCAACCGTTTATCGTTCCCGCCATGGGTAGTCACGGCGGCGGAACCGTAGACGGACAACTGAAAATTTTAAGCAGCTTTGGCGTGACGGAAGCGGCGATGGGCTGTCCTATCAAAGCGTCAATGGACACGATTGTGGTCTGCGAATCCACGGAAGGCATTCCGGTTCACTTTGACCAAATGGCCAGCCAAGCCGATCATGTCTTTGTTTGCAATCGAATCAAACCTCACACCGACTTCAACGGCCAGATTCAAAGTGGCTTGATGAAGATGCTGCTGATTGGTTTGGGCAAACACCATGGAGCTCGAATCTATCATCGCGCAATTCAAGATTACAGTTTTGACCAGATTTTGCGGAGCGTGGCCCAGGAAGTGATTCAACGCTGCAACATTCTGGCGGGGCTGGCGATTGTAGAAAATTCGCTGGATACCACGGCCAAGCTCGAAGCGGTCTTGCCGGATCAGTTCGAAGCACGCGAAAAAGAACTTTTGCAGCTGGCCACCAATTCAATGGCGCGCTTGCCGTTTGACTTCGCTCACGTTTTGCTGATAGACGAAATCGGTAAAAACATCAGCGGCACCGGCATGGATACGAATGTGGTTGGTCGCAAATTTGATGACCACAAGGCCACGGGAGCAGAGCGACCGATCATCAAGCGGATCATTGTGCGAGGATTAACGCCGGAAACCGACGGCAATGCGTCAGGAATTGGCATGTCGGAATTTGCGCTCAGTCGCGCCATCAAGCAAATGGACGTAGAGAAAACGGCAACTAATTGCATTACGTCCAATCACGTGACCGCCGCCATGATTCCGCTGCATTATGCGGATGATGCCACCGCGATGGCTCGCGCGCTCGAGACCATCGGTCTGACTCAACCGCAAGACGCCAAAATCGCTTGGATTCGCAACACGTTGCAAATGGAGACGATGGAATGTTCGCAGGCGTATTGGGACGAATTCCAACAGAGAACCGACTTGGAAATCTTGTGCGAACCGCGGCCGTTTACCTTTGATGCACAGCAAAACCTTACGCAATTTGTCTGCGAATAACGCGAACAAACGTCCTGCCAATGTCAGGAATGACACGTCGACTACGCTTCTGCCTTGGGACGCCACAGTAAAAGCATGATCGGGTTCTTCCGATCGTGAATGTGGTCAATGATGGTGATCACAATGAAGCCGGCAACACATAATCCCAGGGCCAGCAAGACGTGCTGATCCATCGCGTCGGGCAAGCAATTTCGCCATTCGACGGGGACTTCCACCCCGTGTCGATTCGTCATGAAGTCTAGGTTTTCCTTGTAGGGCCAGATTCGCCGGAGCGAACCAATCATGAAACCGGTGAGCGTGGCCACCGTCAAATTGTGATACTTGGCCAACAGCCAGGACAAGATTCGCGAAAACGCACCAACGCCCAAGACCATGCCTGTCACCAGTGGAATCACGGTGCTGATGGTGGTGCTGAAAACTGCAGCAAAATTCAGATCCTTGAGGTCCGATAGCAATTGGCTGAGCGCCGACACGCAGTATTCATATTGCCCCAGAATCAACAGGATGAACGAACCAGAAATGCCGGGCAAAATCATGGCGCAGATCGCCAACGCTCCGCTGCCGAACAAGATCAATGGGGAATGGCCTGGATCGCGCGGCACCAATCCCACTAGCCAATAGGCAAACGCCGTTCCGGCTACCATGCCGATGACGCCCGAGACGGTCCAGCTCAGTCTAGCGGCCAAAGCCACGATGGACGCGGCGACCAAACCAAAGAAAAAGGCGAACAGCAATTCTTCGTGTTCATGCATCAAGTAAGCGACGACCTTGGCGAGCACCCCGACGGAACAGCCAATTCCCGCGATCAACGGAATCAGGAACCGCCACGGGATTTGCGCTAACGCGCCAACAAATTGGAAACGCAGAAGTTTCTTCGCAAAGTCGACGTTGACTGACTTAATGGCGCCCAACAGTTGTTCGTAGACGCCCATAATGAACGCCATCGTCCCGCCGGAAACTCCAGGCACGACATCCGCGGCGCCCATGCAGCAACCGGTGAAAAACAGATACAGCGGCGACTTTGGATTAGATTCTGCTTGACCGGTGTCAGACATATCAGAAC